>JALYQJ010000318.1 GCA_030855875.1 Acidobacteriota bacterium | reverse complement strand
ACGGAAGTTCGCGCCTCAGTTCTTATCTGCATTTCGGATTTCTGTCGCCGCTCGAAATCGCGCTCGCGGTTCGTGACGCAGATGTGCCGCAAGCGTCGAAAGATGCGTATTTGGAAGAACTTATCGTCCGCCGCGAGCTTTCCTACAATTTTACGCGCTTTAACGAAAAATACGATTCGCTCGTGTCTTTGCCGGATTGGGTTCACAAGACGATGCGCGAACACGACGCAGACAAACGCGAAATCGTTTATTCGCTTGAAAAACTGGAAAATTGCGAAACTTACGACGAACTTTGGAATGCTTCACAGCGCGAAATGAATATCACCGGCGAAATTCACAATTACGTGCGGATGCTCTGGGGGAAAAACGTCATCGCGTGGACGCGCAATTATGAAGAAGCGTTTGCGATTCTCGAACATCTGAACAACAAATACTGCCTCGACGGGCGCAATCCTAATTCTTACGCCGGAATTCTCTGGTGTTTCGGCAAACACGACCGTCCGTGGATGGAACGCCAAGTTTTCGGCAAAATCCGTTATATGACGACCGGAAGCACCGGCAAAAAATTCAATTCCAAAAAATATATCGAATGGACGAAAACTCTCGCCGACAATCAAAAACTGCCGACAATCGCTTAAAATTTATTTCGATTTCGAAGAATTGCCGATTTGATTTCAGGCAAATTGCTTGTTATTCCGCCGAAACTTATTTTGTCTCCGGTTTTTGTTTCAAAGAATATTTCCGGGACTTTTTTGTAATTCGTTAAAGCACGAAGCGATTTTAGGGATTCGAGCGCGAAAATTCCGCCGAACAATCCGGCAATCAAAGCGAAAGCTGCCGTCGCCGTTCGGGAAACACGCTTTTTGATTGCTTGCCAGCCGACCGGACAGTTCTGCGTCAAAACCGTTCCGTCGCTGCGGCGATAGATTCTCAAACAAACGCGTCCTTCCGCTTTTATCAAAAAGTTTTCGGCTTCACGCTGCGTCATTTCCGAAAGATTATAGACGTTTAATTTACATTCCGAGCAATGACGTTTTCGGTCGTCGCCGACCATTTCGTTCCAATCGGCTGAACACGGCGCGGCGATCTGAATTTTATCGAGCGGATTTGTATGTTTTTTCATAGCAAGCCTCCGCTCATTTAGACAACGAAGAAAGAAATTTGTTCCCAAAAAAAATCCTGTTACATTTTTCTTGATTAAAAATCAGCTTTTCGCTCTTGAAAACTTTCCCAATTTTCACGCCAATCGTATTTTTCCAAACCGGAAAACCGTTTTTTGTAATCGTAAAACGAATTTCCTTCGTAAGCGTATCCTTGATAATAAAATTCTTTGGCGTTTTCGAGCGCGTATTCAATTTCCAAAAGCATCGTAAAAATGCCGAGACTGCGCGTTGTTTCCGACGGCTCGAATATTGCGTAAACGCTTGAAATCGAATTTGCGCCGACATCGAAAAAACTTGCGGCAAGCAGTTTTTCATTTTCATAAACACAGATTTCCAACGCTTTGCACGGCACGAATGACGCGTCAAAGTCGAGAAAAGCGTAAAGCGAATCGGGAATATTATTTTCAAAACGCTGTTTGTGTTCCGCGAAAAGCGTTTCTTTTTCTTCAGTAATTTCGACGGGACGGATGACGATTTGCAAATCCCGATTTTTTCTGACAATTTTGCGCTGGCTTTTGGAAAACGAAAAATTCGCCAAATTGATTCTGAGCGGAAAAACGCGGCGCAATTCCGATTGATAAATATTGATATTGTAGCGAAAAAAGAAAGTCCCGAAATGCCGCCAACCGCCCGCTAAAAGCGCGTCGAGATGTTGCGGCGAAACTTCCGCAGCATAAAATTCCTCATTGATAAATGAAAAATTCGATTGAATCATCGTGCTTGAAAAATGAAGAAAAATTGTGCAGCAAAAGTTTATTTAACGCAAAGACGCGAAGACGCAAAGTTTTTTAGAATTAGAGCAGATTCAAATTCAATATATGGAACGAAAGGCAGAAACCCGCGCGTGTGCAAGGGTGCAAACCGCTCGACTTTCGGCACCCTTGCAC
>JALYQJ010000314.1 GCA_030855875.1 Acidobacteriota bacterium | reverse complement strand
GCGTAATCAACTTCGACCGGAACGCGAGCCATCTGCTCGATCATATATTTTCCGGCGATTCCGGCGTGCCAGCTCGTTCCGCAGGCGACGATAGTCACGGCTTTTATCTGCGTAAATTCGTCTTCGGAAATATTCATCTGTTCGAGATAAACTTTTCCTGAATCCAGGGAAACGCGACCGCGCACCGTGTCGCGGACGGCTCGCGGCTGTTCGTAAATTTCCTTGAGCATAAAATGTTTGAAGCCGCCTTTCTCCGCCATTATCGGGTCCCAAGTGATGCGCTGCTGTTTCGGTTCGACGACGTTTCCGTCAAAATCCGTCACGCGCACGGAATCCTTCGTTAAAACAGCGATTTCCTTTTCGCCGAGATAAAAAACGTCGCGCGTGTGCTGCAAAATCGGCGGAATGTCGCTTGCTACAAAAAATTCACCGTCGCCCAAACCGATAACGACCGGCGCACCTTCGCGGACGGCGATAATCGTGTCGGGTTCGTCCGCCGAAATGATCGAAAGCGCAAAAATTCCGTGCAGCCGTTTAACGGTTTCGCGGACGGATTCTTCAAACGACGCGCCGGATTTCAAATTTTCTTCGACCAGATGCGCGACGATTTCCGTGTCGGTTTCGGTCTTGAATTCGTGACCTTTCCCGCGCAGTTCTTCTTTGAGTTTCAGATAATTTTCGATAATCCCGTTATGCACGACAACGATTCTGCCGGTGCAGTCGCGGTGCGGATGCGCGTTTTCTTCGGTCGGTCGCCCGTGCGTCGCCCAGCGCGTATGCCCGATGCCGTAATTTCCGTCGAGCGGATTCAGCCGAATACACTCTTCGAGATTGCGAAGTTTGCCTTCGGCGCGGCGCATCGAAAGCTCGTGATTTTCATCAACGACGGCGATTCCCGCCGAATCATACCCGCGATATTCGAGTTTACGCAGCCCGTCAATAATTAACGGCACGACCTGTTTATTTCCAACGTATCCAACAATTCCACACATAATTTAGTTTATTTTATTGCTCTGTAAATTTCTAAAAATTCGGCGGGACTGACGATTCTCAATCGCGGAAAACTGATTTTAAAACTTTCGTCTTTTCGCAAATCTAATAAATCGTTGTCGCGGCTAACGAGAAATTCGGCTTCGCAAACGAGAGCCAAATTGATAAATACTTCATCGTTCGGGTCGCGTTCAAAAGCGTAAATTTGATTCGTATTTTCTATCAAAACGGCGTGAGCGCGAACGGATTGTAAAACTTCGGCGATTTTTTCTTCGGTTAAAACCGAATACTTCCTGCGTAGTTTGGGGCGATTCAAGACATCGTTGATTTCCGCCAAAATTGCTTCGGTGATAAAAACGCGGATTTCGCCTTTTTCAACCAATTGCCAGCAAGCATATGCCGCGCCTTTATCGCTTAAAGCGGCTTGCAGGTAAATTACCGTGTCAAAAACCGCATTTATCATCTGCTTGCCAGAGGTGTTTCGCGGCGGACTTCCGCCAGCGTTTCGTCAATTAAATTTTCCAAATCATCTTTGCTCATTCTGCTTTCATTCGTCTGAAGATACATTGGTTTGGCGACTTCAAAGAGTGATTGCGCGGCTTCGCGTTCTAAAAGGTTTCCCACAAAGGTTTTTAAGTCCTGCCCGAACACAGCGGCGCGTTTTTCTAATTTGCTTTGCGCTTCGGGTGAAATTGTTACTGTGATACTCATCTGAATTTTTTGTAATCGCTCTGAAATAAAATTCGATTTTTACTTCTTTAACTAATTTCAAGTTTCTTTTGAACTGTCATTAACCTCGTCGGAAGCTATTTTAACACGACCTGTTTATTTCCGACGTATCCAAAAATTCCACACATAATTTTTTGTACTTTTTGTTTCTACAACTTGAACAAAATGCTAAATTTCGTGAGCGACCATCAAATCTAATTGCTCATTTGAGTTTCGGCTTGTTCTGTTTTTTCGATTTCCGATTCTCTCAAATTCTTTTTCACCTGTGCAGGAACGCCCGCGACCAAAGTGTCAGCCGGAACGTCTTTGGTAACGACCGAACCGGCTGCTGTAACTGCGCCGTCGCCGATTTTGACGGGCGCGACGAGCATCGT
>JALYQJ010000083.1 GCA_030855875.1 Acidobacteriota bacterium | reverse complement strand
GACTCGATTTCCACCAATCAATCGTTTTCCGCAAGCCTTCTTCCAAACCGACTATTTTCTTATAATCGAGCCATTCGACCGCCCGTGCGTTTGAGCATTGCGAATGCTTAACGTCGCCTTTGCGTTCAGGCTGATAATCGGCTGTAACATCCGGTTTTCCGGTGATTTCCTTCAATACTTCGAGAAGCTCATTCAGAGTTACGCGCTCGCCGTTCGCCGCATTCATCACTTCGCCGATTCCTTTTTCCGTCTGCGCCGCTTTAATATTGGCATCAACCACATTGGCGATAAACGTAAAATCTCTCGATTGTTCGCCATCGCCGTAAATTACGGGCGTTTCGTTTTTCATCAATGAATCAATAAAACGCGAAATTACGCCCGAATACATTGAAGACGGATTTTGGCGCGGTCCGAAGACATTAAAATACCGCAGACAAAGCGTTTCGATCCCATAAACGCGGCTGAAAACCTGACAATAATATTCGCCCATCAGTTTTGCCGCCGCGTATGGCGAGAGCGGTTCGGGATTCATCGTTTCGATTTTCGGAAGCGTCGGCTGATCGCCGTAAGCCGAACTCGAAGCAGCATAAATTACGCGCCGCACGTTCGCTTCTTTTGCGGCGAGCAAGAGATTTAATGTTCCACTAACGCACGCTTCGTGAGTTTCCAAAGGATTTTCCACCGAACGCGGAACACTCGGAAGCGCGGCTTCGTGGAAAATTATTTCAACATTTTCGACAGCTTTCTTTAAAGTTTCGCCGTCATTTAGGTCGCCTTTGATAAAATCGAAGTCACCTTTTATCTCGTCTAAATTTTCCTGAAATCCGGTAACGAAATTATCTAAAATTTTGACTTTTCCGCCTTGCCGAATCAGTTCATCGGCGATATTCGACCCGATAAAACCCGCTCCGCCGGTGACGAGAAATGTTTCTGTTTTCATATTAAAAATAATTTATTTAATAAATATGCTGTGGAACGCGAACTTTAATTCCCGTTGTTGAGGAAATTAAAGTCTACGTTCCGTTCACACATCCGAAAAATAATTAACGACCGACACCGACGTATTCAAATCCGAGTTCGCGCATATCTTCGGGTTCGTAAATATTACGCAAATCGGCGATTTTCGGAGTTTTCAAAAGGCTTTTGACCTTTTCCATATCCAGAGCGCGAAACTGATTCCATTCCGTAATGATAATCAGCGCGTCCGCGCCTTCGATCACTTGATATTCGTCGTCAACGAACTCGACATCCGGCAAACTGTGCTTAGCTTCTTCCATTGCCACCGGATCGAAGGCTTTTACTTTCGCGCCGCGTTCCTGCATCGCTTTAATTATGTCAATCGCCGGAGCTTCGCGCATATCGTCGGTTTCGGGTTTGAAGGAAAGTCCGAGAACGCCGATTTGTTTGCCGTTTAAGTCTCCGACGAGTTTTTCTATCTTCGGAATCATCGCCTGTCGCTGTCGTTCATTGGCTTCGACAACCGCATCAACGATCAAGGTTTCAACACCGAACTGATCGGCGACTGTCGTCAAAGCTCGTGTGTCTTTTGGAAAACACGATCCGCCGTAGCCTGGACCCGGATGAAGAAATTTTCTCCCGATTCGATTGTCCATTCCCATTCCGCGCGCGACATCGTGAACATCGCAGCCGATTGCATCGCACAGATTCGCAATTTCGTTGATGAAAGTAATCTTTGTCGCCAGAAAAGCGTTTGCCGCATATTTTATAAGTTCGGCGGCTTCGAGCGATGTTATGACAACAGGCGTTTCGATCAAATAAAGCGGACGATAGAGGTCTTTCATTATCGCAATCGCATCTTCTTCGTTACTGCCGATAACCACGCGGTCGGGACGCATAAAATCATCAATCGCAGCACCTTCGCGCAGAAATTCCGGGTTCGACGCAACTCCGAAATTTGTTTTTGTTTTTTGCTGGTCGCTGACGAATTCGCGCAGCCATTTACCTGTTCCGACCGGAACAGTTGATTTAGTCACTAAAACTTTATAGCCGTTCATCGCTTCGGCAATATCTTTTGCCGCCTGCTGATAATAACTCATATCCGGCGAACCGTCCGCTTTAGGCGGCGTTCCGACGGCGAGAAATACAACCAGAGCCTGTTCAACGGCGGATTTTATATCGGTGGTGAAATGCAGTCTTCCAGCTTTCGCATTTTTCTCGACGATATTTTCTAAGCCCGGCTCATAAATCGGTATTATTCCTTTTTTTAAGTTTTCAATTTTATTTACGTCTACGTCAACGCACGTAACTTCAACTCCAAATTCGGCAAAACACGCGCCTGTCACTAAACCGACATATCCGGTGCCAATAACTGTAATGTGCATAAATATTTTATAAATCCTCTTTTCTAATTAATAATAATAATTATTATATTATTTGTTCAAAATCTCATAAATTCGGGCAAAATTTTGCGGGTCACATTTTTTAAATATGACCCGCAGATTCCAGACCAAAAATATGATCTTACAAATTTTGTGTTCCTGATAAATTACCGGGTTAAGCTGACAACGACCGGAGTACCGGGAGTAATTGTCGTTTCGTTGTTGCTTCCGATAATAACTGCTGTGCCGACAGCACCGGCGATGGCAAGAAGTATTAAAGCAATCGGCAACGCACCCAAACCGAGCGTAGCGACCGGAGGTGCAGAATTGGGACGTAAGCAGGGCTGGCAGCCTGTTTGCGAAAGATTGCCGGCAGTTGCATCCGTTCCTGCAGCAACTTGTTTGTCATTGTTGCCGCTTCTCATCGTCACTAAACCTGACATTGTATCAACGTGCGTATGTGAACATTCGACATCAACTGCAAAACTATTAGCTTGTCCGGCATCGGCAATAACAGCCGAATCTTTCGTTGTAATAGTTGTCGCAATTCCCGAAGCGTTAGATACGCGCGTTTTTCCCGATGAAAGAATGCCGACGATACTGTTATCGGCAAATTTCAAAGTCATATTTGAATCAGCAGCTAATTCGATTCTGCCGATTTTACCTAAATTGATAATTGCACTCGAATTTGCGCCTGTTATAATTGTGCTGCCGGAAACAACCGTCGAATTTGTAACCGCCGGTTGCCCGTTAACCGTCACTTGTCCGATTACCGAAATTACGCCCGTAACACCCGGTGCGGCTGCAAAAGCAACCATTGAATATACGCACCAGACAGCAAACGCGGTCAGCACTGTGATAGATTTTCTAATCCCATTTTTGCCGAACATTTTATTAAAATCCTCCTGAATCAGTTCCTTATGTAAGAATGAAATAAATCCTTTCTGAATTATACTTTAAAACCGTATTATATCAAGAAAAGATAAATAAAAAATTAACGGGTCGCGCTGACCACAACCGAGCCGCCGCCTAATTGAGTTTCGTTATCGGTAACAACCGTCGCAATAACAATAGCCGCGACAGCACCGCCCAAAATCAGAAGATAAGGCAAGTAAGCTGCTCCGCCATCATTATCGTTATCGTCGTCGTCCTGAACTTTACCGGCTGCACTGGCTGATTCGCCTGAATTAAGCTGCAAAGTTTCGCCGCCGGCAATTGTAACATTTACGTTTTCAGACGCATTTAACACGGTCAATTTACCCGAAAGCAGATCACCGGTAATTCCTTTTTCAGTAAAGGACAAAACTAAATTCGTATTCGGCGACAATTGAATTTTGCCGATTTTGCCGACGTTAATAACGGCAATTGCGTTTTCAGGTGTGGCAATCGTACTTGTCGAAAAAACCGAACGACCGGATTTTGCCGCTTCACCGTTAACTATTACGAATGGCATTTCGCCATTAACATTTGTACCGGAAACCAACAACTCACCGGCAATTTTCCCCGAACCTGCCAGAGCAACCGTTGAGTAGGCTGCAATTACGGCAAAAACCAAGCACATTGCGAGTGCTTTCTGAATCCACAGTTTGCTATTCATATTTCTCCTCTTATATCGCGTAAAATCAATAATTTCAAAAAAATCAAACCTTTCAATCTTTTACACGAATTATTACTTGATGTCAATAATTTCTTATATAAAACTGTAAAAATTGAAAGATAAAGGTTTCCGGTCTTTGCAGAAAAGACCGGATTCAATCAGGAACACAGTTATAACATATTTAGAGTGGGATTTAAAGATTATTATTGCGAAAATTTTACAGTTTGGTAACAATTAAATTCATTGCCGGTTTTATGCCGAAAAACAAGCCTCAAAAATGTATTTATAATCTGGAAATGAAAGATTGAAAATTTTAATTTTGATTAAAAAATTATTAAATTGCCGAAAAGTAAAATTTTTGTTTTAATCGGTAAATCTTTTCTGAAATTATCCAAAGGAGAAAAACTTAGATGAAATTGAAAGCATTGTTTTTGCTGATGACTGTTTCGCTGATCGTATCGTGCGTCAGCGCGCCGCAAAACGGCGGAAATACGGCGCAAACCAATTCGCCGCGAAAAAATAACGACCCGAATCGTAAAATTAAAATCGGTTTTGCGATGGATACGCTGAAGGAAGAGCGTTGGCAGCGCGACCGCGACGCTTTTGAAGCGCACTGCCGAAAAATGAATGTCGAATGCGTCATCACGGTCGCCAACAATGTCGCCGAAAGACAAGCCAGCGACGTCGATAATCTTTTAACGCAGGGAGTTGACGTTCTCGTCATCGCGCCGCACGACGCTACACAGGCGGCTTCGATGGTCGAGAAGGCAAAAGCGCAGGGCGTTCCGGTGATCAGCTACGACCGTTTGATAAATTCGGATAAATTAGACCTTTATATTTCGCATCAAGTTCCGGTTATCGGCAGAAAAATTGCCGAAAAGTAAAATTTTTGTTTTAATCGGTAAATCTTTTCTGAAATTATCCAAAGGAGAAAAACTTAGATGAAATTGAAAG
>JALYQJ010000060.1 GCA_030855875.1 Acidobacteriota bacterium | reverse complement strand
GCCTTCGTCAGCGAATGAAAAGACAAATTCATCACGAAGATTCCCGTCGCTTTCGGAACTTGCCGGAAATTATCATAAGTATTTCGACTCAATTGATGATTCGGCAGAAACGAAATCTCCGTCCGATGAACTACAAAAAACTGCGTCAACCTTTAAGCAAGCCGCAAGCAAGGCGGAAAATTTAATTTCCCGCCTAGACACGATTGCCGCCGCCAGCGCAAAAATTGTCGAAGAAATGGACTTTACCTTTTTGCTCGACAAGGAGCGAAAAGTTTTCGCCGTCGGCTACCGCGTGGAAAATGAAAAACTCGACAATTCATTTTATGATTTGCTCGCTTCCGAAGCTCGACTGGCGAGTTTTGTCGCTATTGCCAAAGGCGACGCGCCTCAGGAACACTGGTTTCGGCTGGGTCGTCCGCTGACTCCGGTTGATTCGAGCCGCGCCCTCGTTTCGTGGACGGCGACGATGTTCGAATATCTGATGCCGCTTCTCGTAATGCGCGATTACGACGAAACTCTGCTGAACCAGACCTATCAATCAATCGTCAAACGGCAAATCGAATACGGCAAAAAAAATAAAGTGCCGTGGGGCGTTTCCGAAGCCGCTTACAACGCCCGCGATGTGCAGCTTAATTATCAATACGGACCGTTCGGCATTCCCGGACTCGGCTTGAAACGCGGTTTGAGCGAAGATTTGGTGGTTGCGCCATATGCCGCGGCTCTCGCCGCGGCGATTAATCCGCGCGCCGCAATGGAAAATTTCCGGCATCTGAAACGCGAAAGCGCGCTCGCCCGCTACGGCTTTTACGAATCCATTGACTACACGCCCGAACGCCTGCCGCAAGGCGAAAAACGCGCCGTGATTCGCGCTTTTATGGCGCATCATCAGGGAATGATTCTGCTTTCGCTCGATAATTTACTAAATGAGAATGTGATGCAAAACCGTTTTCACAGCGAGCCGCTCGTGCAGGCAACCGAGCTGCTGCTTCAGGAACGCATTCCGCGCGGCGTGGCGGCGACGCGCCCGCGTGCCGAAGAAGTTTTGTCGGGAAGAATCGTTCGTTCGCTGACGGGCAGAATTACGCGCGTTTTCGAAACTCCGTTTTTGCCGACTCCGCGCTCGCAGATTCTTTCAAACGGTTTGTATTCGGTGATGCTGACGACCGCCGGCACGGGCTATTCGATTTGCGATAATCTGGCGGTTACGCGCTGGCGCGAGGATGCGACCCGCGACTATTGGGGAAGTTTTTTCTATTTGCGCGACGCGCGCAGCGGCGAGTTTTGGTCGAGCGGTTATCAGCCTACCGCCAAACCGCCGAAAAATTACGAAGTCGCGTATTCCGAAGACAAGGTCGTCATAACCCGGGTTGACAAAGAAATCACGACGCGGACGGAAATTATCGTCGCGCCCGAAGATAATGCCGAAGTGCGAAGAATTTCGATTACGAATCATTCGTCAAAGATGCGCGAGATCGAAATTACCAGTTACGCCGAAATTGTTTTGGCGACTCCGGCGGCGGACGCGGCGCATCCGGCATTCAGCAATCTTTCGATTGAAACGGAATTTATCCACGCGAAAAACTCGCTGTTTGCCAAACGCCGTCCGCGCTCCCCGAAGGATGAAACTTTATGGGCGATTCACACGATGGCGACCGAAGGCGCAGCCGTTGGCGCGGCGCAGTTTGAAACAGACCGGGCGCGTTTTTTAGGGCGCGGACACGATACCTCCGCGCCGCTGGCAATTATCGAAGACCGTCCGCTTTCCAATACCGTGGGAGCGGTGCTTGATCCGATTTTTTCTCTTCGCCGTCACCTGCATATTCCGCCGCACCAAACCGTTCACGTTTCGTTTGCGACCGCCGTCGCTCGTTCGCGCGAAGAAGCGTTCGCTCTTGCCGACAAATATCACGATCCGCATACCTTCGAGCGGGAAGCCGGGTTAGCCTGGACGCGGGCGCAGGTCGAAATGCGTCATCTGAATATTGACGCGGAAGACGCTCATCTTTTTCAGCGATTGGCGGCGCGGATCATTTTTTCCGACCCAACGTTGCGTCCTACTT
>JALYQJ010000049.1 GCA_030855875.1 Acidobacteriota bacterium | reverse complement strand
TTAAATCGTTGCCTTCGGATTGACACGGGAAATAACCATAAACCAATTTTGCTTCGAGCAGTTTTTCGCGGATGGCTTTGGCTTTGATTTCGGCAAATTTCGGACGAACCGTTTCCTGCAAAATCTGCTCGTATTCTTCTTTCGACTTGCGACCTTGTTTGTATTGCCATTGACCTTTGAAAAGCGCGGTTTCGTTGACGAACGCGAAAACTTTGGTCAGGTCCTGAATGTGAACGACCTTTGAACCGTAAAACGGCGCGGTCGGAATCGTTTCGGCAGACGTGACGTTTGATTTTGTCGTGTGCGTCGTGTCGCCGATGCTTCTCGATGAAACTCGCGCCGCTTGTTTGCCGAGTTTCGCGTCTTCGCCGACTAAATCTTCCGCGTCGGTCACAGTTTCGATTGTTTGATTTTCAATTTCTGCAATTTGGTCTTTGGCGTTACCGTTTCCTGCAACAGCGGATTTTGCTTTCTCTGCGTCCTTCGCGTCCTCTGCCATAGATTTGTCTTTTTGCGTCAGCGCGTCCATCGCGTGCAAACCGTCAAAGGCATCGCGGGCATAAAATAATTTGCCGTTGTAAAGCGGGACTAAATCCTGGTCAACATATCGGCGATTCAAAGCCGCGCCGCCCAAAATGACGGGAATATTGATGCCGCGCTCGTTCATAATTTCGAGGTTGTCGCGCATCACCAAAGTTGATTTCACCAGCAAGCCGCTCATTCCGATTGCATCGCAAGCGATTCCTTCATAAACGCGCAAAATTTCGTCAATCGGCTGTTTGATTCCAAGATTGACGACCTTATAACCGTTATTCGTCAAAATAATATCAACCAGATTTTTGCCGATGTCGTGAACGTCGCCTTTGACAGTCGCTAAAACCATCACGCCTTTGTTCGATTCGCCTTCGACCTTATCCATAAACGGTTCGAGAAATTTCACCGCCGTTTTCATCACCTCCGCCGACTGCAAAACGAATGGCAACTGCATCTGACCAGAACCGAACAATTCGCCAACGGTTTTCATTCCGTCAAGCAGAATGTCGTTGACGATTTCGAGTGCCGGATATGTTTCCAGAGCCTTTTTCAGATTGTCTTCCAATCCAATTTTTTCGCCGTCAATGATGTGATGTTTGAGTTTGTCTTCGGTTGAAAGATTGCTGACATCAACCTTCATTGATTGCGCCGTTTTGCCTTGGAACATCGTCGTAAATTCGCCGAGCGGGTCATACGTGCAAACATCCGCTTCAAATTTTCGGCGGTCGTAAATCAAATCGAGCGCGACTGTAATTTCGTGTTCGCTGAAACGATTGAGCGGCAGAATTTTTGAAGCGTTGACGATTGCCGAATTCATTCCGGCTTCGACGCATTCATGCAGGAAAATTGAATTCAGGACGACACGCGCCGCCGGATTTAACCCGAAGGAAACATTTGAAACACCGAGCAAGATATTTGCTTCGGGCATTTCGGCGTGAATCTGTTTGATTGATTCGATTGTTTCGGCGGCGTTTCTTCGGTCTTCTTCGATGCCTGTCGAAATCGGCAAAGCCAGCGGGTCAAAGAAAATATCGTGTCCTTCAAAGCCAAATTCGACCGCTTGTTTATAAGCGCGACCGGCAATTTTCAATTTCCCTTCTGCGGAACGCGCCATTCCTTCTTCGTCAATCAAACCAATGACAACCGCCGCGCCATATTCTTTCGCCAATTCTAAAACCTTTAAATATCGTTCTTCGCCGTCTTCGTAATTCGTCGAATTTAAAAGACATTTCCCGCCCGCGTGCTGCAAACCGGCTTCCATCTTTTGCCATTCGGTCGAATCGAGCATCAGCGGAATTTTGACGTTTGTCACGAGGCGCGAAACGAGTTCGTGCATATCGGCAACGCCGTCGCGCCCGACGAAATCTACATTGACATCGAGAATGTGCGCGCCTTCGCGTTCCTGTTCTTTAGCAAGCGAAACCAAGCCGTCCCAATCTTCCTTTTCGAGAAGGTCACGCATTTTTTTCGAGCCGCTGGCGTTGACTCTCTCACCGATAATCAAAAATGAATTGTCCTGCGTGTAAGGCTGCTGGAAAAAAATTGAAGAAGCCGACGGAACTAATTTCACATCGCGTTGTTTCGGCGAAATTCTGCCCACTTGCTCGACCACCAATTTCAAATGTTCCGGCGTTGTGCCGCAGCAGCCGCCGACGATATTCGCGCCAAAATCTTCGGCGAAATGCAGAACCTGTTTCGTAAAACTCTCCGGCGTTTCATCGTAAAACATCGCGCCGTCTTTGACTTCGGGCAAACCGGCGTTCGGCAAAACCGAAACCGGCAGCGGCGCGTTTTCGCACAGATATTTCAAAGACTCCGCCATTTGTTTCGGACCGGTTCCGCAATTCATTCCGACGACATCAATCGGGAACGGTTCGAGCGCGGTTAGCGCGGCGGAGATTTCCGTGCCGTTGAGCATGGTGCCGAAAGTCTCAATCGTCACCTGCGCGATGACCGGAATTTTGACGCGTTTTTCGGCAAAAAAATCAAAAATCGCGGCGAGCGCGGCTTTCGTCTGCAAAATATCCTGACAAGTTTCGACGATAAACATATCAACGCCGCCGTCATACAAACCGCGAACTTGTTCACGATAATTTTCCTTCAAATCCAAATATGAAATATGTCCGAGCGTCGGCAGTTTCGTTCCCGGTCCCATCGAACCGGCGACAAAGCGCGGCTGCGCTTTGGTCGAAAAATCGTTGGCGATACGTTTCGCCATCTGCGCCGCTTTGAGATTTACGTCGTAGGCTTTATCAGCGATTCCGAATTCCTGCAAAACAATCGTGTTGCCGCCGAAAGTGTTCGTTTCAATCACGTCGCTTCCGGCTTCGAGAAATGCACGATGCACATTCAAAACCGCGTCGGGTCGCGTGTAGATTAAATTCTCTGAACAGTTCTCAAAATTCGCGCCGCCGAAATCGTCGAGCGTCAAATTCTGCGCCATCAAATTCGTTCCCATCGCGCCGTCGAAGACGACGATTTTTTCTTTTAACAAATCGAGAAATTTCATAAAACTATTATTTATTTGATTCTTGTAATTTGATTACTGAAATCTTCAAGAATGTAAATTCTTTCAAATTTGCTTGAAACGTGTTTTATAGACTTATCTTCATCTATTACATAAGACTCATTCGCACCAGAATCAATTGTAATTAATAACCATTGATGAGTTGTTTTTGAATTAGCAACATAGTTTTCATATTTATTCTCTTTCTTTTGCATTGCTTCTTCAATTAGTTTGTCGTCTATATGATTTACGAAATACGCTCCTTGATCGTATGAAAAGTCGAGCTTTGTATGTTTCATTGTGTAAATTGATTCAACAAAACTAGGCTTTAAGTTATTGTCACCAGAAGTAATAAAACTGTGAATGTAATTAATAATTTTTTCTATCAATTCTTTCTTATCTGCTTGCCGAACTATAAAATTATTTTCAAACCGAAAATTCACAAAAAGATTTATATCTGGAAATCGTTCCCTGAATTCAATCGCGGCATTTTCAAGAAGGCGTTGTTTTGATTTAACATCTTGAACAAATTTAGTATTGAAAATTGCTTCGATTTCCACCCCAACAAGTTCGCCATTATTTTCGATTAGAAAATCTGGACTTTCATTTTTAGATAAAATTTTTATCTCGTCATTTATTTGTAAAATAAACTTTCCAAGATTACACAGTTCAACGA
>JALYQJ010000020.1 GCA_030855875.1 Acidobacteriota bacterium | reverse complement strand
ACGGCAATTTCGTATTCAAACCGCCGACGATGTGCAGTTCGGTCGCGCCTTCCGCCACGGCGTTTCTAGCAATCTCGATTCCTTCGTCAATCGAATGCGTGTATGCGCCTTCCTGTCTGGCGCGTTTATAAAATCCGCAGAATTTACAATCGGCGACGCAGATGTTCGTGTGATTGAAATGCCGGTTGACGTTGAAATAAGTCGTCCGCCCGTGCTTTTTCCGCCGCACCGAATCGGCGAGTTTGCCGAGCGCGTTGAGGTCGTCGGTTTTATAAAGCGCAACGCCTTGGTCAAAGGTCAAACGCTCATTCGCTTCAACCTTTGCAGCAATTCTGTTTAAGTTTTTATCAAATGAAAATTGCATAAATTTATTTATTCAGTTCTTTCTGTCTTGTCATATATTCAACCGTAAAAACTTTGCGTATGAAGTCATCAGTAAAAATATATTTTATTGAATATAACTTTCCTTCAACAAATGGAGGATATTGGGAATAAACAACAATTTTTCCAGATAACTCGTTGTTTGTAGAATATCTAAGACCATATTTATCGGTAAATGATGTGTAAGAACTACTAACTCCGCTACCTTTTTCTGTTGTGCTTCCTCCCGAAACCTTATTGAATTTTGATGTAGGAAGGTCTTTTAAACTTTGTTCTTGTTTTGGTTCAAGTATGACGGAAGATATTGTGCCGACGAATTCATTTTGTGGACATACAGCTCTATCACGAATATCTTCTGTTGTCATACAATCGTCCAACGCCGCCAAGTATTCAAATTTTACTTTAAAATTTTCATCATAATCGCAGCCTTTTTCGCAGTCTTTCCCAAAAATCTTTTTAACATCTTTTTTGGTTGAACCACCGAGTTTTATTTTTTTGAGTTTTCCTTTCCCAAAAAACTTATAACCTTTTAATTCATTCGGAAATTGAACACTCTGCGCCGAAACGCAAACGGCAAAAGCCAAAAGAAAAGTAAAAACGATAAAAATTTTCGCTAATTTCATAAACTGCTCCTAAATTACGCGGCTAAAACTTTGACATATTCGCTTTTCGATAAAGGCTTCGGAATCTTCGCGCCCGAATCCTGCAAATCTTCAAGATGAAATTCGATTGCTTCCTGAATTAACTGCTTAACCTCGCTTTCCGTTTCGCCGACCGCGACGCAGCCCGGCAAATCGGGAACATACGCGCCGAAACTCGTTTCACCTTCTTCAATCACAATCATATAACGCATAATTTCTATCTGGCTATTTTTTCAATCTCCGCTTTTTTCTCAAATACGGCGAACTCACGCCGAATAGCACGAAACCCGAAGCAATCGTCAGCAAGCCTAAAATCGAAAATGCGCGAAGCACGTAATTATTGATGTCGTCGCGCCCGTTGTAATCCATCGTGTGGAGCATCCACAGAAAATCGAAAATGCGCCAATCTCCGGTGCGGGTCGCTTCGATTTTTCCGGCTGCCGCCGAAACGTAGACGGTAAAATCGGTCGGTGCGCGAAAGTTTACCGCCCACGCGGGCAGAGGTTTTTCGCGGTACTCGTGATGCCGACCGACCGCTTCGCCCGTCAGTAGTTCGACGCTAGCCAGTTCCGATTCCTTCTGCAAAGCGTGGCGGACGATTTGCACGGCTTCGGCTTCGGAAAAATTTTCGCGCACCGCACCGTTTGCCGCGTCAACCAGAAAAGTTTGCGTTTTGCCCGACTCGTCAAGCGCGGCGATTTCGTAATAAGGCTTTTGCAAAACTTCCGTCATTTGAAATTTAACCGCCCGCGAATTTCCGAATTTGCTTTGAATCGCCGACAAAGCAGCGTTCGGCGCAATCAGATTTTCCCCGAAAGGCAACGCTCCGACCGAATGTTTGACCAATTCGTCGCCGTGAATTGCATTGATGTTCGTCCAGCTAAAATACAAGCCGCCGAGCGTCCAAAAAAGAAACTGTATGCCGATAAAAATGCCGAGATAGCGGTGTGTTTTTCTGATGTAAAAACTTAGACTGTGTTTCATTTTTTATTTCGGTTTTTTATTTCGGGAAATTTTATATTTTACAATTTTGCCAGAAAAACCGCGCCGCCGAATGTGACGAACAAAATTACGCTGACGAAGGCATTGGTCGTAAAAAACGCCGCGTTCATTCGTGATAAATCGTTTGGTTTGACGAGCGTGTGCTGGTAAATCATCAACGCGCCGACAGCGAAAACCCCAATCAAAGCGAGCCAGCCTAAATCGGTAACGAGATAAAGCAGAAGCAAAACGATGAATGACTGCGCGTGAAAAACTCTGGCAATCCGCAAAGAATTTTTGATGCCGAAACGCGCCGGAATCGAACGGAGTCCGGCTTTTTTGTCAAATTCGTAATCCTGACAGGCGTATAAAACGTCGAATCCGGCTGTCCACATCATCACGAGCAAGGAGAGCAAAAGCGGAATTTCCGAGTCAATCGCGCCGCGCACCGCGATCCACGCGGCGGTCGGCGAAATCGCTAAACTCCAACCTAAAATCAGATGCGCGAACGAAGTAAATCTTTTCGCGTAAGAATATCCCAAAACGCTCAAAAGCGCGACGGGCGAAAGCGCGAATGTCAGCCAATTTAAGCTGTAAGCGGCGATTTCAAATAAAATTACGGACACGATGAAAAACGCCCACGCGAATGAAACAGAAAGTTTGCCGCTCGGCAATTCGCGGTTTGCCGTGCGCGGGTTTTCAGCGTCGAATTTGCGGTCAATAATTCGATTAAAAGTCATCGCCGCCGAACGCGCACCGAACATTGCGACGGTGATCCAGAGAATCTGCCGCCAGTTCGGCAACCCGTCCGCCGCCAGAATCGCGCCGAGAAATGCGAACGGCAGCGCGAACAAAGTATGCTCGAACTTTATCATTTCGAGCGTCGTTTTTAATTTTGTCCAAAAGTCTTTCATTCTAAAGTTCGGAGTTTTAATTCAAACTCCGTGATTGAGTCGGGCAAGCCGTGTGCCGCCCGTAAATTGTAACAAAAACCTTTATTTATCGCATTTTTCGTCGGCAATCTGCAAAAATTCGATTTGGGAAGAGGCAATTCGCCAAAAGTTACGGTTTCAAAAAGCGCGGTTATGCGTGATAATTCAGAGGACGAATAAGTTTATGCTGAAAACAGAAGAACTTCCGAAAATTAATCCAGTCGAAACGCTTTCAAACAATCGTTTGAGCCGCCGCGAATCTTCGCTGAAAAATGTCTTGCCGGAAGAGGCTTTTACGCGCATCGCCGAAACTCCGCTTGTCCGCAGTAACGGCGTTCGGCTTTTGAAAGATGCCGCCGAAAATTATCCGGCGTGGCTCGCGGCGATTGAACGGGCGGAGAAATATATTCATTTTGAAAGCTATATTATTCACGAAGACAAGCAGGGAAAACTTTTCGCTGACGCTCTGATAAAAAAAGCGAAAGAAGGCGTTCGCGTTCGCTTAATTTACGATTGGATGGGCGGTTTCGGGAAAACTTCGCGTAAATTTTGGCGTAGGTTGCGCGATGAAGGCGTTGAAGTTCGCTGCTACAATCCGTTCAGTTTTGCGCGTCCGCTCGGTTGGATAAACCGCGATCATCGAAAAATTTTGATTGCCGACGGGAAAATCGCGTTTGTCACCGGGCTTTGCGTCGGGCAAATGTGGGCGGGCGAGCCGGAAAAAAACATCGAGCCGTGGCGCGACACAGGCATCGAACTGCGCGGGAAATCAATCGCCGATGTTGACCGCGCTTTTGCGGATATTTGGGATGATTTAGGTTCGCCGATACCGAAAACACAAATTGCCGACGAGCAATCTCTGGAAGAAGCGGGCGATGTAAATTTGCGCGTGGTCGCTACCAAGCCGGGAAACGCGCGGGTTTACCGGCTCGACCAGATGGCGGCGGCTTTATCGCGTGAAACGCTCTGGCTGACCGACGCTTATTTTGCCGGAACGAACGCGTATATCGAAAGTTTGCGTTCGGCGGCGAGGGACGGCGTTGACGTGCGTCTGCTGCTTCCGGCGGCGACCGATATTCCGGTAATGCAGGCGATTTCGCGGACGGGTTATCGCAGTTTACTCGAAGCCGGCGTAAAAATTTATGAATGGAATGGTCCGATGCTTCACGCAAAAACGGCAGTGATTGACGGTTTTTGGTCGCGCGTCGGTTCGACGAATTTGAATATTGCGAGCTGGCTGACTAATTGTGAGGTAGACGTGATCGTCGAAGACGCGAATTTCGGGCGCGAGATGCAGGAAATGTATATCGCCGATTTGGAAAACGCGACGGAAATTTGTCTTAATGAAAACCGTAAAGCGCGTCCGGTAAAGCCGAGAGCAAGAAAAAGCGGCGCGGGTTCGTCGAGTTCGGCACGTTTTGCGCCGTCGGCAATCGCGGTCGGAAGCGCGTTGGGATCATCTATTTCAAACAACAAAAAACGTCCGCTCGGCACGATGGAAGCGAAAATCAATCTGGTCGGCGGCGGAATGCTTCTGGTTTTGGGAATCGTTGCCGTTTTTTGGTCAAAGCTGATTGCCGTTCCGCTCGGAATAATCGCCGTTTGGCTCGCCGTTTCGCTGTTTATCAATTCGTATCAGCTTTTTCATCAAGCGGAAAAAGGTGCGGGAAAAGCAAAAGACACGAATAAAAAAGATTGAATTATTTCGAGTTGCTGATTTCTGAAAGTCAAAAGATTTTTGCCCGCGAAACACGCTAAACACGCTAAAATAAAAGCCGAAAACAAGTTTTTAATTTGTGTGTTATTCGCGCCTTTTCGCGTATTTCGCGGGCAAAAATTTTTTAAAATCTTCAATATTCGCAGTTTACAAAATGAGTGAAACTTTTCGCGTCGCCACTTACAACATTCACAAATGCAAAGGTTTGGATTTTCGCACAAGCCCGCACAGAATCGCCGATGTTTTGCGCGAGATTAACGCTGATATTATCGCTTTGCAGGAAGTTATCTCACACGAAAACGGCGAACCGGAAAAAAATCAGGCGCGTTACATCGCTGACGAACTCGGCTTCGAGTATCACATCGGCGAAAACCGCAAACATCTCGGCGGCATTTACGGTAACGTCGTATTGTCGCGTTTTCCGGTTGCGGAACATAAAAATTTCGACATCACCGTTCGCGGGCGCGAACCGCGCGGCTGCCAGCACATTGACGTTAAAGTTAATTCAGAGAATCTTTTGCACGTTTACAACATTCATCTCGGAACCGCTTTTTTTGAACGTCGGCAACAGGTGAAAAGATTGCTCGACAACGAAATTTTGAACCGGCACCATCACGCGCCGCGAATTATGCTCGGCGATTTTAACGAATGGACGCACGGACTCGCGTCGCGTCTGCTGAAGGCGCATTTTCGTTCGGCTGATTTGCGCGAAAACTTCAAAATTAAAAGAACTTATCCGGGCATTTTTCCGTTTTTACATCTGGATCATATTTATTATGACAATCATCTGAAAATCGAAAACGCCTTCGCGCATCGCAGCCGACTCGCACTTGTCGCATCGGATCATCTGCCGCTCGTCGCCGATTTTCGTTTGAAATAAATTTTGTTTGAAATTAGAAATGATTCGGATACAATCGAATTGACGAGAATTTTCTCACCAATCCAAAATCCAAAATCCAAAATCTAAAATTAAGAAATGCCTTCAGGAAAAACACACGATGCCGTCACATTTTTTCTCGCCGCGCCGGTTTTTGCGGCGGCTTGGAAGCTGACGGAAAATGTTCCGGCTGCCGCCGCAGTTGCAATCGCTTTTCTCGTCGGCGGTTTGATGTTCGGTCCCGACCTCGACACGATGAGCAAGCAATATACGCGCTGGGGATTTATGCGTCTGCTCTGGTATCCGTATCAGGTATTTTTCAAACACCGCTCGCGCTGGTCGCACGGACTCGTTTTCGGCACGTTTCTGCGCGTCGTTTATTTTATGGGCGCACTCACGCTTTTATCGTTTCTGACGGCATATTTTTTTTCCATTTATTCGGGCGGAGATTTGCCGAACCTGCTCGAATTTACCGAAACGTGGCAGCAAATCGGCGATTACGTCCGCGTAAACGTCGGTGAATACGCTTTTCTATCGGTCTTCGTCGGTCTCTGGCTCGGCGCGGCAAGCCATACTTTGACAGATATGGCGGGAACTTTCGTTAAAACGGGTAAAGTTACGGAATTTCTTTAAGAAGCTGTTTGAAAAGTTAAGATTTGCCCACGAAAGAGATGAAAGAAACGAAAAATCAAACAAAAATCAAAAAATCTGCTTTTTTCGTTTGATTTATGTATTTCGCGGACGAAATCTTAACTTTCCAAATAGTTTCTAATACAAAACCGATGAAAACTCCCAGAGCAAAAAGAAATAGAACGCCGATTCGGCTGATTTGGCGGATTGTCGCTGATTTTTATTTGTATTGATCCGCCTTTACCAGCCGAATCAGCCTTCTATTTCAGCGGTTTTATTCATCTTTAGAGGTTTTAAACAGAGTCTTAGCTTTTGACTTATCAACGTGAATCTCTATTTTCCGCCGGTTCGCGCC
Source organism: Acidobacteriota bacterium (assembly GCA_030855875.1). GTDB lineage: Bacteria > Acidobacteriota > Blastocatellia > Pyrinomonadales > Pyrinomonadaceae > SXVE01. The sequence goes on along the minus strand of JALYQJ010000020.1, from coordinate 7,070 downwards.
GCTGTCACACGGCTCGCTTGTCGGCGAACGGCATCGGAAACATTGCGGTTTTTAGAAATCGAGATTAAATCGTGAATTTGCAGCCGCGATAAAATATTTACCGCATTAGCGAACGGTGTGCGCGGATTACGCACGAGATTATGGGTAATATTATAGTTTCGCGCAAAGTTGCGGTTGATCGAAATCTGCCGGAGAACTTCTTCGGGAGCGGTTCGCATCGCGGCGATTTTTTCGATTTCCTGTTCGGTAATTCGCGGATTTTGCACGACGGCTTGAGCGACGATGCGGTTCGGATCACGAATCAGAATATTTCTCGCTTCGCGGTCGCCTTTCATCGCCAGACGAACGCGGTCTTTCATTCCCATTCGCATCAGGCGGTTAATCATCGAAATGCGGTCATTTGAAAATCCGCTTTCGTCCTCGACGCTCAGCTCGCCCAGAATTTTGCTGACGTTAGCCTGCCGCTGCTCGGCGGTTTCCTCGTAAAAATCTTCGATATATTCGAGCGAAAGCCACGAATCATCGGTTTCGGCATCGGGAACGACGATATGTTCAGCGAGAAAAAGCGCGTCCTCCAAGCTCATTGCCGATTCGCCGCTTTCGACAAATTCGGCGGCGGCTTCCTGTCCTCGCGCACGAAGTTCGTCGGCAATTTGCTGTGCGCCGCGTTCCTTTTCAAAAAACTCCCGTTTGATTTCAGAGGCGCGGCGTTCGGCTTCGGCGGTGCGGTAAGGATTGCGGACAATCGCTTCGATAATTGCCGGAGTTTTAATTAAAAGCTGTTGATTAAACGATATAAATTCAAGCAGTTCGCCGCTTTTCGTCAAACGCGCCAGTTTGACGATTGCCGCCGTCGGCGTGTTTTGATTGGTTAAAATCGCTTCGTAAATTTCTTCCGGCAAATCTTCCCGTTCAGCGTAAAAGTTAAGCACTTGCGGCGCGGCTTCTTCGGATTTGAAGGAGTTTTGAAGCTCATTTGAATCTTGTGAGGCAAGCGTTGAAAGCGCGTTTTCGGCGAGTTCGGCATCATCGTTTTGAGCGAGAGCGACGAGAACTTCGAGCAGATCATTGAGCGGCAGAGGCAAAATTCCGCGCGCTGCGGCAAGCCTTGCCGGACGCGGCGCAGTTCCGCCGATGATTGCTTCGACTGCCGGATTTGCCGAGTTTATTTCAAAATTCATAGATTGCAGGAACGTCTGAAAATTAAAAAGTTAAAATGTCTTTAAATCACAAATTTATTGTAATTTTCCCCGTTTCATTTTATCACAAACTGATTTTGGGTAACTATAATCTTGACTATCAAATCGGCATATCTTAGTCTAAATCTTTCGGAAAATACGCCGAATGAAAATATAAAATTACTTTATTACAAAATTACAAACTCCTTTTGTTTTCAACAAATCAATAAATGATAAAAGACGAATTAAAAAATCTTATCACGGACAAAACCGCGCGTATCGGCGTTATCGGTTTGGGTTATGTCGGTCTGCCTTTGATTATCGAATTTGCTTTAAAAGGTTTTCCGACCGTCGGTTTTGAAGTTGACGGCAAAAAAACCGACGAACTCAACGCGGGAAACTCTCATATCGTTGACGTTCCTTCGGAAAACGTCCGTCAGGCACTCGATGCCGGAAAATTTGCGGCGACGACCGATTTTTCCCAACTCGGCGAATGCGACGTGATTATCATCTGCGTTCCCACGCCGCTCAGAAAAACCAAAGACCCGGATATGTCCTATATTTTGGCGGCGGGCGAAGAAATCAAAAAATATGCGCGTCGCGGTCATCTCGTCATTTTAGAATCAACGACTTATCCGGGAACGACCGATGAAGTTCTCCAGCCGATGATCGAAGCCGCTGGATTAAATCTCGACGAAGATTTTCTGCTCGCTTTTTCGCCTGAAAGAGTTGATCCGGGAAATCCGCAATTTCAAACACACAATATTACCAAAGTCGTCGGCGGAGTCGGTGTAGATTCGACCGAAGTAGCCGCGCTGCTTTACGCGGAAATCGTCGAAAACGTCCACGCCGTTTCGAGCGCGAGAGTCGCCGAAGCCTGCAAATTATGGGAAAACACTTTTCGCGCCATCAATATCGGAATGGCAAACGAAATGGCGAAAGTCTGCAACGCGCTCGGCATTGATACGTGGGAAGTAGTTCGCGCCGCCGCGACCAAACCGTTCGGCTTTATGCCGTTTTATCCTGGACCCGGAATCGGCGGGCATTGTATCCCGCTCGACCCGCATTACCTTTCGTGGAAAGCGCGTCAGCACGGTTTTGATTCGAGATTTATCACGCTCGCCGAAGAAATTAATTCTTCGATGCCGAAATATGTCGCAGGTCTCGTGCGCGATGCTCTGAATGAAAATGAAAAGAGCATAAAAGGATCGAAAATTTTAATTCTCGGTGTCGCTTACAAAAAAGATATTGACGATATGCGCGAATCGCCCGCACTTTCGGTGATTGATTTGCTGCGGTCGCGCGGCGCGGAAGTCGTTTATCACGATGATTTTGTGCCGGAAGTAACATTTGATCACGCTTACACAATCGGCGCGGGCGAGCCGCTTTACAATCAGGAATTGACCGACGATTTAATCACGTCATCCGATTGCGTCGTCATCTGCACCGAGCATTCGGACGTAGATTACAACCGCGTCTGCCGATTAGCTTCGGTGATCGTTGATACGCGCAACGCTCTCAAAGAAGATATGCGCGAGGCGAGCAAAGCGAAAATCGTGCGACTTTGACATTTATCATTTATCATTGAGCATTTATTAGGCTTAAATGATGAACGAACATTGATAAATGATAAATGATAAATGATAAATGATAAAAGTTTTGAACATTGTCGGTGCGCGTCCGAATTTTATGAAGATTGCGCCGATTCAGCGTGAAATGCGTCGGCGCGAAACTGATTTTTTGCCGCTGATTGTTCACACCGGACAGCATTATGACGCGGCGATGTCGGATTCGTTTTTCGTTGATCTGGGAATTCCCGCGCCGGATTTTCATTTAGAAGTCGGGTCGGCTTCTCACGCGGTTCAGACGGCGAAAATAATGACGGCGTTTGAGCCGATTGTGCTTGAGGAAAAGCCGGATTGGATTTTGGTTGTCGGCGACGTTAATTCGACAATTGCCTGCGCGATTGTCTGCGCTAAATTGGGCGTAAAAGTCGCGCACGTCGAAGCCGGACTTCGTTCGCGCGACCGTTCGATGCCGGAAGAAATTAACCGAATCTTGACCGATTCGATCTCGGATTTATTATTAACAACTTCGCAGGACGCAGACGAAAATCTCAAGCGCGAAGGCGTTTCCGAAGAGAAAATCAAATTCGTCGGAAACGTGATGATTGATTCGCTTTTTTACAGTTTGAAACTCGCGGAAAATTCAAATATTCGTCAGGATTTAAGTTTGACCGAAAAAGAATACGCGGTTTTAACATTGCATCGTCCGTCGAATGTTGACGAAAAAGAAATTTTCAGCGGTTTGCTCGACGCTTTAGTTTCAATCTCGGAAAAACTTCCGATAATCTTTCCCGTTCATCCGCGCACGAAAGCGAATATTGAAAAGTTCGACTTTACTAAAAAGATCGCAAACTCAAATATTAAATTTATCGAACCGCTCGGTTATCTTGATTTTATGCGGCTTTACAGCGGCGCACGGCTTGTTTTGACCGATTCCGGCGGACTTCAGGAAGAAACGACCGCGCTCGAAATTCCCTGTCTGACTTTGCGCGAAAACACCGAGCGACCGATTACGATTGAAATGGGAACGAATATTCTGGTCGGCACGAATCCCGAAAAAATTAAACAAACGGCATTTGAAATTTTAGCGCGGCAAACTGTTTCGCAAAACAAAAAAATTCCGCCGCTCTGGGACGGCAGAACGGCGGAACGCATTTGCGATACTTTGTTAGAAATCAGCTAAAACTTACGCAGCTTGATAAATCAAAGGACGAAAAGCCGGTTTCGGAATGTTTTTTCCGGCAGCTTCGGCAGCTTCGAGCCAAGCCTTTTTTGCCTTCAAAACTTCGCTCAACGCTTCTTCGGGCGTTTCGCCGAAAGCTGAACATTTTTTCAAATCGGGGATGTCGGCAATATAGCCTTCATCGTCTTCGCTGTAAAACAAGTTGATATGATAGTCCTTCATTTATCACCTTTCATTTTAAGATTATATTGTTCAATCAATTGTAAGAACTGCTTTATCTGATGAGTTTTCGCCTTACCTTTTACGTCCTGCAAATTTAATAATTCATCAATTTCGGGATGAACAAAATATGATGACTTCCGTTAATTCGGGAAAGACGAAAGCCAAACGCCTCTGCACAAGCTGTCGCATCCGAAAATTTTATATTCTTTGAATGCGACAGCCTTTTTTGGAGAAGTTTGGCTTTCTTCATTTTCAAACATTATTTTTATTTCTGTTCGCTTTTTTCCATCGGATAACCCGCAGTTTTCCACGCGTTTGTTCCGCCGACTAAAGCATATCCGTTTTCAATTCCTTTTTCTTTCAATTTAGCAACCAGACCGGCGCTTGTATGTTCGCTCGGTCAGGAGCAGTAGGCAATTATTTTCTTGCCGGTCGGAATTTCCTTGTATCTTGCTTCAAAGGCTTCCACCGGAATATTTATCGAGCCTTTGATGTGTTCCTGCCGATAGGCGGCTTCGGCGCGCGTGTCTACGAAAACCGTATTTCCCGCGTCGAAATCCTTTTTTGCCTCCGCCAGAGCGATACGCGGCGCATTGTCGTCCGCGTGTTCGTCGGTTTTCGGTGCGGCGGCGGAAGTCGTATTTGTTGAATTCGTCGTCTTCGCCGTTTCAACTTTGACCGGCACGGCGGCATCCTGACACGCCGTTAAAAAGCTCAAGCAAAACGCTAAAGCGATTGTTGATGTTAAAATAAAACGCATTTTTCCTCCTGAGTTTGTAGATATTAATAAAAACTTAATGAAAAACTGATAAATGCTTTTCTTTATTAGTTTCGCATTTTTCGCTAACTATTATCAATCGTCGGTTCGCCGCCCGCAACCAGCGTCGGATATTTCCCGTTCCAGCACGCGACGCACGCCGCATTTTCATTGATGTTTATCGCTTCGAGCATTCCCGCCAAAGACAAATAACCGAGAGAATCGGCTTCGATGTAGCGGCAAACTTCGGCGACCGACATTTGCGCGGCGATCAAATCGGCTTTGCGCGGCGTGTCAACGCCGTAATAACACGGCGAAACCGTCGGTGGACACGAAATTCGCATATGGACTTCTTTGGCTCCGGCTTCGCGCACCATCTGGACGATTTTTTTGCTCGTCGTGCCGCGCACAATCGAATCATCAACCAGAATAACACGCTGATCTTTTATCAAATCCTTAATCGGATTAAGTTTTAGGCGAACGCCGAACGAGCGGATTGACTGACTCGGTTCGATGAATGTGCGCCCGACATAATGATTGCGAATAATCGCCTGCCGGTAATTAATGCCCGACTGCCGCGCATAACCAATCGCTGCCGCCACGCCCGAATCAGGCACGGGAACGACCAGATCGGCTTCGACCGGATGTTCGAGCGCGAGCTGTTTGCCCATCTGATGACGCGATTGATTAACTGACTTTCCGTAAATTATCGAATCGGGACGCGAAAAATAAACGTGTTCAAACGCGCAGACCGATTTCGGCGTTTCTTTAAATGGAAAAGATGAATGCAGACCGTTTTCGTCAATTACGAGCATTTCGCCCGCTTCGACTTCGCGCACATATTCGGCATCAATCAAATCGAACGCGCAGGTTTCCGACGCGACGCACCACGCGCCTTTCAATCTCCCCAAATTCAAAGGACGAAATCCGCGCGGATCGCGGACGGCGACGAGCGAATTCGGCGTTAAAAACAAAAGCGAAAACGCGCCTTCGGTATGTTGGGAAACTTTGGCTATCGCTTCGACGGCGTTACCGGCTTCGGCGCGGGCGATGTCGTGCAGAATCGTTTCCGTGTCGGAAGTCGAAGAAAAAATCGCGCCCGCTTTTTCGAGTTCGGTGCGTTTCTGCGCGGCAAACGGCAAATTTCCGTTATGACAAACCGCGATTTTTCCGTGTTGGCAAGTGACCGAAAAGGGTTGAACTTCCTTGATCGTATTTTTTCCGGCGGTCGAATAGCGCGTGTGACCGATTGCGCTTCTGCCGGTTAATTTTCGCAAAACGTCTTCGGTCAAAACATCGGCGACAAGTCCCATCGAGCGAAACTGATGCAAATCTTCGCCGTCGCTCGAAACGATGCCGCACGCTTCCTGCCCGCGATGCTGAAGAGCGAAAAGCCCGAGCTGCGTCAAAGTCGAGGCTTCCGGGTGTCCGAAAATTCCGAAAATTCCGCATTCTTCTTTTAATTTATCGAGCGTAAAATTCATTTTTAAATCATTTTTAAATGTAGATGATTTGATTCTTCATTTCGTCTGCCGTGAAGTCGTTTAAGACGGCAATGATTCGACGGGCGATTTCCTGCGGTGAATTGTCGGCGAGAATGACGATTCCGCAATGATTTTTGCCAATCGCAAAATATTCTGCCGCCAACTCCTCAAAATCAAAGCGGTCGTGAGTCAAAATCGCGTAGCCCTGCCCGGCGGCATACTCTAGTTGCTCAATATCACTCGCGCCTTTACGCCCGACATCCTGTGTTGTTACCGCTTTAAATCCGTGCGATTGAATTATCTTGGCAATTAAAACGTGAACATTCTCGTCCAAATAAACTTCGGTAAAGAGTTTGTTCACAAATTTCTCACGAGAGGATGAATCAATTCTTTCGGCACGCGATTCCTTTCGATAAATCCGTTGATTTCTTCCTGATTATCGCTGTAATAGCTAAGAGCCTCAAAGACTTCCGCCAATGTCAAATGCGGAAGCCCGACCGGAATTTCTTCGGGCGGAACGCCTCTGCGCCACGTTTCGACAATCGTCCGCACAGATGTTCGCGTTCCTTTGATAATCGGTTCGCCGCTTTTTTCTTTGCGCGTGATATAACGATATGCAATTGCTGTTTCCATAATTCGATTATAAAACAAAAATTAATCTGCCGGAAGAATTACGCCGCG
>JALYQJ010000564.1 GCA_030855875.1 Acidobacteriota bacterium | reverse complement strand
AGAGAATTTTATACAAATAAACGCACGTAAATTTGACAATACTATTCATCGAAGTTGGAAATGTAAGTTTGTGGAGCAACAAAAATCACTTTTAATTTTTGCCGGAAAATTTGATGATGAAGTTATTCACACAGATTTGGGAATCATCAAAAAAGGAACTGTTTCGTATGAATATTACTGGCTTGACCGCTGGTATAATGTTTTTCGATTTCACGAACCAAATGGTGATTTGAGAAATTTTTATTGTAATGTTAACGTGCCTCCAATTTTTGAAAATCAAGTCTTAGATTACGTAGACCTCGATATTGACGTTTTAGTTTGGCAGGATTTCAATTTCAAAGTTTTGGATATGGATGAGTTTGAAGCTAATTCTCTAAAATTTAATTATCCAAAAGATGTTATTGAAAATGCCAAAAATAGCCTTTGTGAGTTATTAAAAATGATAAATCAACGTCAGTTTCCCTTTGATTTTGTTGTCCAATAACTTTAACAGTCTGGTTGCCGACCTCATCTAAAACCAATGAAGAAAATCCATTTAACATACGAATTATAAAGAGTTTATCTGTAGGTAAGACTAAAACTCTACATAAATATTTTTCTTAATTTGTTTTTTAGTAGTCAAAAGTTATTTCTTTTTTGATTTTAAGTAATTTTTTCCTTTCACTTTTTCGGGCAATAAATTTTCCTTAGTGTATTTTTCATAATTTTCGCCGTAACCCATTTTTTTCATTAAACCTGTCGGTGCGTTCCGAAGCACGAGCGGAATCGGTAGATTTCCGAATTTTTTGGCATCGGCGAGTGCTTCAAAATATGCTTCATACGCGCTTTTATCTTTAGCACAATTAGACAAATAAACTGTGCCGTGAGCCAGATTTATGCCGCATTCGGGAAGCCCAATTGTTTCAACCGCACGAAATACGGCGTTTGCAACGACGAGCGCGGTCGGTTGGGCAACTCCGATGTCTTCCGATGCAAATATGACCATTCGACGTGCGATAAATTTCGGGTCTTCGCCGCTTTCGATCATCCTTGCAAGATAATAAATCGCCGCATTCGGTTGGCTTGCCCGCATTGATTTAATAAATGCACTGATAAGATTAAAGTGTTCTTCTCCTTTTTTATCGTAGCGCAAAAATTTTGACTGTAAGGTTTCCTTGAGCGTTTCCGTCGTGATTTCTTCGTAAAGACGGGCAGTATTTTCCAGCATCGTAATAGCTTGTCGCGCATCTCCGTTCGCCATTTCTACCAGCCAATTACGCGCTTCATCATCAAAATCAAATCCTGCGCGTCCGATTATTTCGCGCATATCTCCGTCGCTAAATTCCTGAAGAACGAAAACGCGCAGACGTGAAAGCAGTGCCGGAATAACTTCAAAACTCGGATTTTCAGTCGTTGCACCGATCAAATTCAATTCCCCGCTTTCGACAAACGGCAGCAAAAAATCCTGTTGAGCTTTATTAAAACGATGAATTTCATCAAGGAATAGGATTTTTGGATTATGTTCTTGTCGAGGCTTGGCGATAATTTTACGAATATCTTCCTTTCCGGCTGAAACGGCGGAAAGCTCGTAAAAGTCAGCGTTTACCGAGTTTGCGTAAATGCGAGCCAAAGTCGTTTTGCCGGTTCCGGGCGTTCCCCATAAAATAAACGAAAATATGTGTTTTTGCTCAATGGCGAGCCGGAGCGGTTTTCCTTCGCCGACAAGATGTTTTTGACCGACAAATTCGCTCAAGTTTTGCGGTCTTATTTTATTAGCTAACGGTTCCATATATGTCTTGCAATAAGTTAAATAATAATCTTCAAATGATTGAAAATAAAACTTTAAGGCTTCAAATAATAAAGAATCGAATTAATTATCAAATTGGTAATTCGATTAAACGACTCTGCACTAAATGTTCTGTGAAAAACAAATATCGCCATTATGATAGTTTTTCTCGAAAGTGCGAAATTGCTTCGCCCTGAAGTTTCGAGTTTTCGCCAAAGCCAATGTATTTTAGCTGTTCTGTTAACTGCTGACGGAATTATTCAAGAAACTTTTTAATTTTTTTTTACAATTTGTCCTACATAAAAATAAAGCTGATTTAGAAGGACAAACTTTTACGAATTCTAAAAACAAGATCAAGTAATTGTCTTGACACTATTCTTCAATAAAGATATAAATTAGAAAAATTTGGAAATTTACAAGTCTTTTCCCAACATCGCGATTAAACCGATTTCATCAAAAGATTTTACTTTCTAAATTAACCGAACCGCGAGTTTTCAACAAAAAAGTTTTACAAATAACAAAACGAGGAACAAAATGTCATTTTCCCGACGTGATTTTATAAAAACCGCAGGACTTACTTTGGGCGCACTAACTTTGCCGTCGTGGATTTACGAAGCGCAGGCAGCGACGAATGCGACGATTGAAGTCAATAAAAACAATTTAGCTGATGCTGCGCTTTCGACCGCGAAAAAGCTCGGTGCAGATTACGCCGACATTCGTATCAATCGTTATCGCCTCGAAGCCGTTTCGACACGCGAACGTCAAGTTCAAAATGTTTCGAGCGGTCAAAATTTCGGTTTTGGTGTGCGCGTTTTGGTCAAAGGAACTTGGGGATTTGCCGCCAGCCCGATTATGACGGCGGCAGAAGTCGTTCGCGTCACCGGCGAAGCCGTGGCAATTGCCCGCGCCAATTCCGTTTTTCAGCGCAGGAAAATAGAACTCGCGCCGGTAAACAAAGTTTCTGCAACGTGGAAAAGTTCGTTTCAAAAAGACCCGTTTGAAGTTCCGGTTGACGACAAAATTCAGTTTCTTTTGAAATTGAATGAAGCGGCGTTGGCGGTCAAAGGCGTGAGTTTTGTCAATTCTTCGATGGCTTGGGTCAACGAACAGAAGTTTCTCGCCACGTCCGACGGCTCGCGCATCGAGCAATATTTGATTCGCGGCAATCCGAGTTTTACCGTAACGGCAGCCGACCGTGCGAGCGGCGATTTTCAAACGCGCAATTCTTTAATCGAAGCGCAAAGCGCGGGTTACGAATATATCGAAAATACGGATTGGCTCGGCGATATTAAAACCGCCGCCGAAGAAGCGGTGATGAAGTTGAAAGCAAAAACCGTCGAGCCGGGAAAATATGATTTGATTTTGCATCCGTCGCATCTGTTTTTGACAATTCACGAGTCGGTCGGACATCCGACGGAACTCGACCGCGCACTTTTGTGGGAAGCCAATTATGCCGGAACGAGCTTTTTAACGCCGGAAAAAACCGGAAAACTTCAATTCGGCTCGAAAATCGTCAATTTCGTCGCCGACCGGACGCAGCCGAAAGGACTTGCCACAGTCGCATACGATGACGAAGGAGTCGAAGCGCAAAAATGGCATCTCGTTAAAGACGGAACTTTTGTTGACTGGCAAACGACGCGCGATCTCGCACCGCTGATTGGAAAAAACAAATCTTACGGCTGTCTGCACGCCGACAGTTGGGGCAGCGTTCCTTTCCCAAGAATGCCTAATGTCTCGCTCGAACCGGCAAAATCGAATGTTACGACCGAAAATTTAATCGGCGATGTCGAAAAAGGAATTATGATTTTCGGGCGCGGCAGTTATTCGATTGACCAGCAGCGATATAATTTTCAATTCGGCGGACAAACCTTCTGGGAAATCAAAAACGGCAAAGTCGCCGGAATGCTGCGCGATGTCGCGTATCAATCGCGCACGACCGATTTTTGGGGCGCGTGCGACGGACTCGGCGGACAATCAACTTATTTAATTCCCGGAACCTTCAACGATGGAAAAGGCGAACCCGGACAATCAAACGCGGTTTCGCACGGATGTCCTTCCGCTCGTTTTCGCGGAATCAATGTTTTGAATACTGCGGCTAAAACACAAAGTTAAATCGAGGTTTTTATAAAAAAATGCTTTTAACTGAAAAAGAATCGAAAAATATCACCGACAAAATACTTTCTTACGTTAAAGCCGACGACGCTTCGGTCGGCGCGGGCAGCGAAAAACTATCGCATCTTCGTTTTGCTCAAAATACATTTTTGACCAGCGGACAGCGGGAGAGCCGCAATGCGAACATTACCGTTTGGATCGGCGGCAAGCGCGGCACATCTTCGACCAACGATTTGGACGACGCGAGTTTAAAATCAATGGTCGAAGAAGCGGAACGAATTGCGAAACTCGCGCCGATTGACCGCGAATATCTGCCGACTCTCGGCAAACAAACTTATAAACCGGTTAATTCTTACGTCGAAGCAACAGCGAATATTTCACTGACAAATCGCGCCAAAGCCATCGGCGACATCATCTCCGAATGCGAAAAAACTAAAGTTATCGGCGCGGGTTTTCACGTCGCGCGGGCGCAGACGAGCGCGTTTGCAACCAAAAACGGAAATTTCGCGTTTGAACCGACGACAACGGTCAGTCTTTCGATGACGGCGCGAACTGCCGACGGGCAGAGTTCCGGCTATTTTCTGCGAAGTCATTTCGATGTCGCACGGCTCGACACGCAGAGAATCGCCCGCGAAGCCGTTCGCAAAGCACTCGAAGGACGCAATGCAAAAACGATTGAACCCGGAGTTTACACCGTTATTCTCGAACCGCAAGCCGTCGCCGATTTAATCGGCAATATCGCTTTCGGTTTCGACGCGAGAAACGCCGAAGAAGGTCGCAGCGCATATTCCGCGCCGGGCGGCAAAACCCGTTTGAGCGAGAAAATCTTTGACGAACGAATCAGCATTTACAGCGATCCTTGGAATTCGGAACTTCCCGGCTCGCCGTCGGCACAAGCCGGACTTCCGGCGCAAAGAATTTATCTGATAAAAAACGGCGTGTTGGAAAATTTGATTTATTCGAGATTCTGGGCGAAACAAGCGACAAAAGAGCCGACCGCCGGACCCGTTAATACGATTATGGAAACGACCGCGCCGATTTCAACACCGGAAGAAATGATTCGTTCAACAAAACGCGGAATTCTTATCAGCCGATTCTGGTATATTCGTTCGACCGATCCGCGCACGGCGAGTTTGACGGGACTAACGCGCGACGGAGTTTGGTTTATCGAAAACGGAAAAATCCAATATCCGGTAAAAAATTTCCGCTTCAATCAATCCATAACTCAAATGCTCGCGCCGGGAAACGTCGAAATGGTCGGCGCATCCGAACGTGTCGGCGGCTCGGAAGGCGGCAACGCTTCGCTGCTTCCGACGCTCAAACTGAAGGCTTTTAATTTTACATCGCAATCTGAAGCGGTTTAATAAATCTTAATACACCAAATTCTTGTTTGTAATTTTGTATGATTTACTTTTAGAAATTACACAGTTGCGAGTAATTGATTAAGTTGAGAACAATATTTTTCCCAAAATAGTTAATTGTGAAAAGTTTACAGTTTATAGTTGTCACAAACTCTAAACTTTTCACTCTAAACTCTAAACTATATTTCAATAAAAAATGTCGATTAATACCTAACTTAATCTTCATTTGTGGAACTTCCAGCTTTTCTAATTGTTTTCATAAGTCTAATTAATTAATCCGCGCTAGAAAAGAAAATTTATTTTGATTATCATATTTTATAAGGTAATTTAACTGTCATAATCTTTAAAAAGCACGGAATACAAAATTAGAATTTTGAATCAATTATCGGAACAACCAATTTTATTCGCCGTCGGGATTAACCACAACACCGCGCCGATTTCCGCAAGAGAAAGCATTTTTTTTCACGAAGCGGAAATCCCTTCGCTGATTGCCGCGCTCAAAGAAACGCTCACCGAATGCGTCGTTCTGTCCACTTGCAACCGCACCGAAATTTACGGCGTGACGACCAGAACCGACGTGGATTTAGAGTTTTACAAAGATTTACTCATCAATTTCAAACGCGCCGGTGAAATTGTCAAGCGCGAACATTTTTTCGGTCTGGTTTCCTGCGCTGCCTGTCAACAGCTTTTCAAGGTTTCGACCGCGATTGATTCAAAAATTGTCGGCGACACGCAAATTTTAGGTCAACTGCGCCACGCTTATTCGGTTGCCGGTGAAAACCGTTCGACCGGCAAAATTATCAACCAGCTTTTCCAACGCGCATTTAAAGTCGGCAAACAATCGCGCACCGCGACTTCCCTGCACAAAGGCGCGGTTTCGATCAGCTTGGCGGCGGTCGAACTGGCTTCGGAAATTCACGAATCGCTTTCGGACAAAAATGTTTTAATCATCGGCGCGGGTGAAACAGCGCGTTTGACGGCAGAATGTTTGATAAAAAAACGGGTCGGCAAAATTCTTTTCACCAATCGAACGCGGGCGCATTCCGAAGAGTTACTTTTGAACTTGCGTAAATCAAATCATTTTGTCGGTGAAGTCGTTGATTACGCCG
>JALYQJ010000551.1 GCA_030855875.1 Acidobacteriota bacterium | reverse complement strand
CTTCACGAACTCCGCGTTCATCGTCAACGATTAAAATTGAATTGAACATATTTTACGGAACAACCGTAACCGTTCCGAATTGCCGAAAATGTTTATCGAAAGAGAAAGCGTGAGTGATTCTGAATTTTTCGCAGACATATTTGCTCGAACAATCGGTAAAACTCCAATCTTTATCCGAGAATTTCTGGAAAATTTTCCAAGTCTGCAAAATATCTTCTTCGGTTAGGTAATATATCTCCGCCAGCAAACCATCAAAAAATAATCTGCCCACTTCCAAAGCCTTTCGGTTTTCACCTCTCGAACGAAGTAAAGTAAGCGTTTCATCTACAATATAGTTAGTCGTAAATAGCGGTTCTTTATTTTCACTCAACCACAGTTTTGCTTTTTCGTGGTCTTCATCATCGGTAACGACACCGGCGAACCAACCGCCCGAATCAACAAAAATCATTTTTCGTTTGCCTTCCCATATAAAATTCGGTCGTGGTCACGATTTGAAAATTTCTCTCCTTTTCCTTCATCCGGCAAAGCGGCAATTTCCGCCAAAAGTTCCGATGGAAGTTTTTTTTGTTCGCTGTTTTCCGTCACAAGAACAATTATTTCAACCTTCGTGCCATCGGAAACGGTCAGAGGTTTTTCGGGACGCAAAACGCCGTTTTCGTAAATTGCTGAAATTGTTTGACTCATAATTTATGCTTTTTAATCCTTAATGCTGCGTGAAATAGAGTTATTAAATGCCGAATTGGACTCAGTAACAAATACCAAATGCCGAAAAACTCAAGACTATACGAAGCGTGTATAAAGATTATCCATTCATTCGGAAAAAAATTATAATATCCATGCGGCGGTCTTGATGCTAACCAATAAGATGAAAGAATAAGCAACCCAACTAACCATAAAAATTGATTAAGCCGAAAAACTTTTGTTGACTTAAAAAAATGCAAAATGAATCTTGATGCAAAAATTAAGGCAATTGATATTTGGAAAATTATCGAATATATAAGCGTGTATAGTTCGTCTAAAGTTGAATTTAAATAATGTGAAGAAAAATATAAAGCCCGACATAATTGATAAAGACTCAATAATGAATAAATTGCGACAAGAAAGGCGGATAGTTTCGACAAAAATTGCGATTCAATCAAAATTTTACGGTATTCTTCAAGCCATTTTGCAAACATAATTTCACCTCAAATTACTATAGGCAATTCTACAATAAATTTTGCGCCTTTCGGAGAATTATTGACGGCTTTGATTTTTCCGCGATGTTCGGAAACTATTCTTTGAACAATCGCCAAACCTAAACCCGTTCCGCGTCCTTTGGTCGAAAAATACGGCTGAAAGAGTTTTTGTAAATCAATCGGGGCGATTCCTTTGGCGTTGTCGGAAACTTCGGAAATTATCAAATCACGCGCTTTATCGTAATAAGTTTTCACAGAAATTCGTTTTTCCGTTTGGTTTTTATCAAACGCTTCGATTGCGTTTTCGATTAAATTGACGAAAACCCGTTTTAGTTGTTCTTCGTCAATCATCGCGTTCGGCAAATTCGCAGCAAGATTTAATTCGATTTTCGCGTCACGGTCTTCGTAAAGCGCGGCTGATTGACGAATGATTTCGTTCAAATTTCCGTTTTCGAGTTTGACGTTCGGTAGACGCGCAAAGCGTGAAAACTCGTCAACCATTGATTTCAACGAATTAACTTCGCGCAAAATCGTCAAAGTGCTTTCATCAATCACACTTTTTAATTCCAGATTCCAGATTCCAGATTCCAGATTTTTTTCACCGTTGCTTAATCTGGAATCTGGAATCTGGAATCTGGAATCTGAAAATCGTTTAGCGATTCTCTCGGCGGAAAGCTGAATCGGAGTCAGCGGATTTTTAATTTCGTGCGCCATTCGCCGTGCCACTTCCGACCACGCCGAAGCCCGCTGCGCCGAGATGAGTTCCGATAAATCTTCAATGACGAGAACAACGCCACTCGATTCGCCGAAGATTTTCGGAAGCGCGGTCGCTGCAAGCGCGACCGGCAGATTTTCGCCGCCCGACGATTCGCTACCGTCGGCGTTTTCCGGCTGTAAAACGGTCTGCTCGCTTGCCTGTCCGATGCGTTTGGCGCGATTTAAAAGTCTTTCCAATACAATTCGATTTTCATCGCTGACCAATTGATTTAAGTTAAATCCGGCGAAATCGGCGTTTTCGAGTTTTAGAATTTGAATCGCCGCTTTGTTAATGGTCGTCACTTGATTTTCCGCGTCGAACGAAATAACGCCGGTCGAAAGCGACTGCAAAATCGTTTCGATATACCGGCGGCGTTCTTCGAGTTCGGCGGAATTTTCTTCCAACTTCGCCGACATCTGATTGAACGACGCTACTAGCAGCGCGAGTTCGTCTTCGGCTAAAACCTCGACGCGGTGCGCGAGATTTCCCTGCGCGATTTCGTCCGCGCCCTGCGCCAGAGCCTTAATCGGAACGGTCAGACCGCGGGCGATATGAAAAGCCGTCCAACTCGACGCGAAAATCAGCAAAAACGTCAAAACGCCGAGCGTCAAAAGCCCGATTTGACGAATGTTTATTTGTTTTTCCTTTAATTTATCAAACTCGGC
>JALYQJ010000509.1 GCA_030855875.1 Acidobacteriota bacterium | reverse complement strand
AAATGTAGTAATGGTTGAAGGGAAAAATGATTTTTACACTTTAAAGTATTTTCAAGAGATTGTATTAAAGCGTTTTCTATCTGTGAAACTTATGCCGGGCGCAGGCTCTGGAAATTTAGATTGCGTAATTAGACTTTATTTGGCTTGGGGACGTTCATTTATTATTTTGCTTGACTCAGATTCTGCTGGAGTAAAGGAAAAAAAGAGATACGAGGATTTATTTGGGATTCTCGTTCAAAATCGAATTTTTCTACTTAAAGATGTAGATTCATCTTGGAAGAAAGAAATGGAGTCTTTAATTGAGAAAATTGATATATCTGCAATTCAAAGTGTTGCTTATCCTAACACACAGAAATTTAACAAAACTCATTTCAACAGAGCCATTCAAGAATTATATCTAACTAATAAAAAACCGAAAATATCCAAAACTACTACCAATAAATTTGAAAAACTGTTTAAGTTTTGTGAGCAAAAATTAAACGCATTATAAATAAGAAAAGCCTATTATATAGGCTTTTCTTATTTTTGGATTTTATCTAAACAAAATCTTTTCAAGCCTTTTTGTTGCATTTTCTTGCATACTTGGCAAAACGTGCGAATAAACATCTAAAGTCAAAACAATTGTCGAATGTCCAAGCCGCTCTGAAACAATTTTCGGATTTACCCCGGCTTGAAGCAAAAGCGTCGCCGTCGTATGTCGCAAATCGTAAAGTCTGATTGATGTGCGGATTCCGGCGCGTTCCAGAGCCTTTTTGAAAGCGCGTGTTACATTCGGCGGATTCAACAGCGTTCCGATTTCCGAGGCGAAAACCAAATCAAAATCATTCCAAGCCGTTCCGAGTTTCAACTTGCCCGACTTTTATTACAACTGCTGGAAATTTGTCTGTAATCAAACAAACGGTTGTTTGCGAATAAACAAAATCCATACGGTCAAATACCCAAGTAACCTGAAAGAATCAATATTTCTCTGTCTTTCGCCGAAAAATCAATTCTTAAAAGGATTGTCTTTAATGGCACAATGTTTGCCCATCAAGTATGTGCCGAAAATTTACTTTGATTGGGATATTAATTATATGAAGGAATTTCTTGCAGCTCAGAGGGAGAAAATAACAACAGTTATTCTATTGCTTTCAATTGTAATTTTTGGAGGCACGGCGCAAACATTCGCGCACGGCGGCGAAGACCATGGAGAGGCAAAACCAAAAACCGAGACGACCGATAAAGGCACGGTTTTACATACGACGCGCGTCGGTGATTTGGAAGTAATGCTCAAACACGAGCGTTTAATACCGGACGCGGGCAACGCGGCTCGATTGTTCGTGACTCGATTTCAAACGAACGAAGCCTCTGCCGATGTCGCTCCGGCAATCGAAATCGAAGCGGCAAACGGCGCGGTAACGGAGGCGACTGTCGAGAAAACTGCAACGGCGGGAAGTTTTACGGTGAAACTTCCTCCGCTCACCGAAGGAACTTATCTGATTCGCGCCAAACTAACGCACGGCGGCGAAACCGACACGGCGATATTTTCCGGTGTTGAAATCGCGCCTCAAGCGGCAGCGGCAGAAATTGGCAGTTCGTGGACACAAGCCGCGCTGATGATATTGCTGTTTTTGGTCGCGCTCGCCCTTTTCGGCGGCTTGGCTTATTTTGCCCGGCGGGTTTTTAACAATAAACCGATTATGGAAGAAACCGTTTCCGCCTGAAGAAAACGAAAAATTAGTGATGTTTTCAAAAAACAATTTAGCGAATCAGGGCGGTTTTCTCAAGCCTGATTTCTTTTCCTCTCTTCTTCCGGCTCTGGCGGCGGTTTTTATTTTTACCGTCTCAGTTTTTTCACAAGACCAGCCAATACTCGCGCCGACGCAGCCGGCGGTCAAGCTGAGTTCCGCCGAATTTGTCGGGCAGGACGGATTGACGATTGAAAGGCTAATCGAATCAGCCGGAAGCCGTCGTTCCGATTTACTTGCGGCGCGGCAGCGGCTGGCAATTGCTCAAGGACGCTTGGTTCAAGCTAACTTACGTCCGAATCCGACACTCGATGCCGAATACGGAAGCCCGCGATTTTTAGGCGGCGAGGCGGAAAGCGATTTTTCGGTCGGCGTGTCGCAGGTTTTTGAACTCGGCGGCAAACGTGCGCGTCGCGTCGCGGTTGCCGAACTCGAATTTCAGCAGGCGCGATTTGAAGTCGCCGCGCTCGAACGGCAATTCGCGGCGGGAATCCGCACCGCTTACGCCCTCGCCGTTTCAGCCGCCCGGCAATTGGACGTGATCGAAAAACTGCTCGCGGCGGACGCGGAACTGGTCCGCGTAACGGACGCGCGTTTGAAGGAAGGCGATGTCGCGCCGCTCGACGCGAATCTTGTTCGTGTGGAAAGCGACCGTCTGCGGGTCCAGCAAATAGAAGCCCGCAGCCAGCTTGAAACCGCGCTGCTCGAAATCCGCACATTGGCGGGATTGGACATTGCCGAACCGCTCCGTCTCGCCACGCAAGCGGAACGCCCGCCGCGCCTCGATTTGGGTTTGAGTGAATTGACCGCTACAGCTTTGCGCGAACGCGCCGATTTGCAGGCGGCAATTATCGGCGAACGGCTCGGCTCGGCGCGAATCAATTTGGCGAAATCTCTGGCGACTCCGAACGTCGCCGGTTCGGTGCGCTATTCACGCAACAAGCAAATTATTGATTTTCCTCCCGCGATTGGCGGAAACACAATCAATAGAGATAACGAATTGACTTTCGGCGTATCGGTTGACATTCCGATTTTCAACCGCAATCAGGGCGAGATCGCTTCCGCGACGAGCGGACAGCTGCAAGCCGTGCGTTCAAGAGAGTTTTTGGAAGCGACGATAAGGCGCGATGTCGCCGTCGCTTACCGGCAATACCGGGCGGCGGCGGAAAAACTGGTTTTATACGCGACACAAATTTTGCCGCGCTCGGAAGCGAATCTGCAAACCGTCCGCGCGGCTTACGGACTCGGCGAGTTTTCCGTTTTTGAAGTCGTCAATGAGCAGCGGCGTTTAAACGAAAGCGTCACCGGATACAACCAAACTTTGCGCGATTATTACACGGCTCT
>JALYQJ010000487.1 GCA_030855875.1 Acidobacteriota bacterium | reverse complement strand
TTCCCGGCGGTTGATTGGCGGGCGGGTCGAACGACGGCAGACGGTTGAAACCTTCAAAATCGTAAGTTCGTCCGCGTCCCGAATAATTCCAGCGAAAAACTTTGTCCACAAAATCGCTCGAAAAAGCGGCGGTTGACCAATTATGACCGTCGGGCGAGGCTTCGGCGTTGACGAAAAAGCGGTCGAGAAGTCCGAATCGCAAAGCCAGAGCGCGGGCGTTCGGCGTGATGTTTTGCGCTTTGCCGGACGGCGATTTGGCGATTTCTCCCGCGCCGAAAATCGCCACCGAAGCGTCGCCGTCCGCCTTTGTGCCGTCGCCGGATTTTTTCAAATCGCCGAAAACCTGATCATACGTTCGGTTTTCACGAATCACGTAAATAATATGTTTGAACGGCGAACGATTTTTGGCAAAAAGCGGTTTGTTTTTCTGACCGAGCAATCCGTTATTTCGCATCGCAGCTTGCGTGTATTCGTAAAGAGCGCGTTCATTCGGAAAATTCAAAAAGCTGATATTTCCGCTTGTCAGCGACGGATTATATTGTCCGCGCCGGTTCGTTCTGCCCGCCGGAAAACTTTCGTTCGGCATATTCGGATTACGTCCCGAATTGCTCACGACGACGGAAGAATTTTCAAAACCAGTGCCTTTGCCGTTTCCGATAAACAGACGGTTGCCGATGGCGGCAACCGCCGACGGATAATTTCCCGTCGGTATAAAACCCGATAATTTCGACGGTTTGCCGAGCGCGACGACGGCGACCGCGTTGATGTGCGCGTTTGCGACATACAAAGTTTTTTCATCATCGCTTAATGCCAAACTTTCGGGACTCGCGCCTTTCAAAGCATTTTCAGCTAACTTGATATTGATTTTCTCAACAACCGAATCAGTTGACGTATCAATAATTGAAACGCTGTCGGCATTGGAATTAACAACGAAAAGTTTCGATTTATCACGATTCAAAATCATCGCCGTCGGATGCCGTTCAACCGTAATATGTTTCAAAGTCTGATTCGGATTTTCGGGATTAACAACGGCAACGCGAGCGTCGCCCCACAAGGACACATAAACTTTTGCGACTTTATTGCCGCCGGTTTCGGGAAGAAGTTCGACATCATATGGATAAAGAAACTGCTTTGAACCGGGACGATGTAAATTGACTTTCGTGATTTTTCGCGTTCCTTTCCAATCATTTAAAATTCCCAGATTGTCGCTCAAATTATTGGCGACGAAAAGCGTCCGGTTGTCGGGACTCAAAGCGATTCCGGTCGGATAAACCGGACCTTGATTGCGGTTGTAATACGGACTCGGCGCGAAATCGGAAAACGCATTGACATCAATAAATCCGGCTTTTAAATCGGTGTCGGGTTGATTACCCGGCGAAATCGGCTCTTTTTCGTTCGGGTTGAATTTGAAAAGCCAGATGCGATTTTCAAAACCGCCCGCGACAAACATCGTGAAAGAGCCGTCCGCATCTTTTTCGGTGGAAAATGTCACGCCGACATTCGCGCTGTTCGGAGTCGGAAAATAGATGTTTTGAATGACCTGCGGTTCGGGTTTGGCTTCCGTGTCAATCACCGAAAGCGTCTGCTGATTTTTGCTTTTCGCATTAAACTGCAAGCCGAAACCGCTGTTGACCGCAATCAAAAAGCGACCTTTGCCGTCCGCGCCGGAATCGTCGGGCGAGCGCACAAAATCGAACGTCAGCGGCACGACCGCCGGAAGATTCGTCGCCGCGTCAACGATTAATTTTCCGGCAGGCGATAGGGCGCGTCCCTGAGTAGCGACATTTTCGGGAATTTTAATCTGCGCCGCCGATTTTTCGGGCGACAAGAAAAAAAAGGCGGCAATTGCCGACAATGCCGACAAACAAATGGCGAACAATAATATACTTTGCCCGGAAGTGGTCGTTCGATTACGCGTCATAAATTTATTTTATCTGCTTTTTATTTTTTGCCTTGTTAAATGTATCTTAAATCTTGTCCGACAAAAACGTAACGAATTTTATTCGCGTAGCTTTCATTAGTCTGTTAATTAAGTTTTGTAGTGTTCTGAGTCCCGCTTTTAAGCGGCTTCCCGCCGCGCTTCGCGGGCGCAAGAGCCGCCTAAAGGCGGGATTCAGAACGATTGGCGAATACCATAGAATTTAGTTTATAGACTATTCATTATGTCGCGCGTTAAAATTTTTCGCAGTTAAAAGAGTAGAATTACGATGAAAGATTTTTTCTTAACATTACTGCAATATAAATTCGATAGCATTCAATTTTTATTTATGAACAAATATTACACGGCGAAATCCAAAATCATTTTTCGCAATCATTTTTGCAGTCATTTTCACAGTCTTTTTCGCAAATGCGTTGTTGTTTTAGTTTTAATCGCAACGGCTTCTATGCCTTACGCTCAAACTTCCGCGCCGAATTACCCGGTCAAACGGCAGGAATCAGGCGAATCCTGGCTGCGCGACGG
>JALYQJ010000298.1 GCA_030855875.1 Acidobacteriota bacterium | reverse complement strand
GCGCAAAGCATTCGGCGAAGAAAACAACGACGGAGAATAAAATGAAAATTTTTGTTTTGTCTTTACTATTGTTTGCTTTTTCGCCGACAATGTTCGGGCAGGCGAAAAACACGAGAACGGTAAAAATTTATCTCAGCGACACAAACAATAATCCGAATTTTGAAGATTGCGGAAAAGTTCGCGCCGTAAATCGAACGATTCTGAAAACAAAAACCGTTGCCAAAGCCGCTTTAGAAGAACTCTTCAAAGGCGCTGCCAAAAAAGAAAAAGCGAAAGGTTTGACTTCGATTTTTTCACAGGAAACGAGTTCGATATTAAAAAACGTCAATATAAAAAATGGCGCGGCTTACGTTAATTTAAAAGATTGGGTCGTCCAAAATCTAGGCACGGCGACGACCAGTTGCGGCGCTTTTACATTCGTTACGCCGATTGAAAAGACGCTGATGCAGTTTCCGACCGTCAAAAAAGTTTTCTTCGCCATCGAAGGCAGTCCGAAGGATTATTACGATTGGATGCAGGTCGGCGAATGTCCTGACGAACTCGTAAATTGCAGCGGCAAGGACTTCAAGTAAGTCTTTAAACTACCTTTTTACAAAATCTAATTTCAAAATAAAAATCTTGACAAATCTTTTAATCTTGCATAAAGTAGGACTCGATAATACAATTTGTAAGAGTGGCACATATATGAATGATAACAACGAATTTCCAAAACTTTCCCGCAAAGAATTTAAAGTTTTAGAATTGCTGATTGCCAAAGGCGAGATGTTCGGGCTGGAAATGGTCGAAGCGTCCGAAGACGAACTCAAGCGCGGAACGATTTACGTGACCTTGCAGCGAATGGGCGACAAAGGCTACGTCGAATCGCGCGAAGAACCGCGCCCAACACCCGAAGTCGGCATTCCGCGCCGCAAATATTGGGCGACGGGTTTGGGCGAAAGAGTTTATCAAACGAATCTGAAAGCGCGTGAATTTTTCAATTCTGATTTTGCTTGGGGAGGTGTAAATTAAAATGAAAATCAATGTAAGTCTTAAGTTACAAAATTTTGTTTGGGAAATTAAGCGAAACGGAAAAATTTCTGCCAAAGAAATTCTAATGCTGGAATCAATAATATCATCAGAGAAAAAATGGATGATTAATGTTGGTTATTTTATGGATATACTTTTTTTGCTTGGAATATTTTTGTTCACGCGAACAATATTTAGTATGTTTGAAATTCAAGAAAAATACCTTCTTGAATTTATAATTGGTGGAACAATTTACGGAATTCACAAAATATTTTGGTATTCGTCAAATATATACAGTTTATATAAAGGTTTTAATTCGGACGGTGTTAAGTGTTCTGAGGTTGAAAGTTTATCAAACGCAATTTCAAATATTTACTTAAAACAACCTTTATTGAATTTTTTAAGAATATCAAACTTTCTTTATTCACCGAAAACACAAAAAGAGATTTTTGATCCAATTGCTGCTGATTGGCAGACAGAATACTTTGAGGCTTTATTCAAAAAAGAAATTTATAAAGCGCGTTGGATAAATGTGCGTTACACTTACGCTTTTATTATCGCAATTTGGCAAAAAAGTCCGATTGGCGATTTGATTGAATTTATCAGGAAAATTGCGAAGTAATAAAAATATGAACACGATTTCAATAGAACTGTCTGAAACGGCATTTGCGAGTTTTGGAAAAACGCCGAAAGATTTAGGGCGCGAAATACTAATTGCGGCGGTTGTAAAATGGTTTGAACTCGGCACGATTTCGCAGGGCAAAGCGGCGGAAATCCTCGAACTTTCGCGGGCTGAATTTCTTGATGTTTTATCGGATTACCGGGTTTCGGCGTGGCAATATACAAAACAGGAATTGGACGAGGAATTGAGTCTTGACTAAAAATCTGATTGTTGATTCATCACCGCTTATCGTTTTGCTAAAAAGCGATTTGGAAAATATTTTACCCGAACTTTTTGATGAAATTATTGTGCCTGAAGCTGTTTGGCAAGAAGTGTTGGCGGGAAAAGAAGATGATATTGCCAAACGAAAAATGCCTCATCTCGCTTGGGTGAAAAGAGTTGTGAATACAAATTCAAGCGAAATAATCAAAAATTATAATCTCAGAAAAGGCGAAACAGCCGTATTGAATTTCGCGCTGACAATTTCAGAGTCAAGAGTGTTGCTAGACGATTTTGCCGCGAGAAAATGCGCCAAAGCATTAAATCTTAAAATACTCGGAACAGGCGGTTTGTTAATTAGACATTATCGGAAATAACAAATTGCTTGATTATGCAAATTTATAAGAATATTTTGCCCGCGAATAAACGCGAAAAAGCGCGAAAAATAAGAAAAGATATGAGGAAAAAGAAAAGA
>JALYQJ010000471.1 GCA_030855875.1 Acidobacteriota bacterium | reverse complement strand
AGAGCGCGAACGCGGGTCAATATCGCTTTGCGGAACAATATTGCCGGCATACGGGCGATTGTCGGAAGGACGAAAAACCTGACTTTGCCGAATCTGAATAGTATTTCCGGCGGTATCAATCGCCGTTACCGGCGTATTTCCGGTGGCAACCGTCGTAAAGGCTCCGGCGGCGGTTCGGAAAAGCGGCAAGCCGAGCGTGGCGGAAAAGTCTCCCGCCCGTTCGAGAGCCGAAGGAGCGATCGCGCCCGCGTCGGTCGTCGCGCGGATAATGCGCCTTTGTTCTTCGGAAAAGAAAAAGAAAGTTTTATTTTTGCCGGAGGTGAACACCGGACCGCCTTCGCCGAAATTAAAAAACGGCAGCGGACCGCTGAACGTGCCGCCGAAATTGTTGTAGCGCAGTTTCGGAACGGTGGCAACGACTGAACCGTCGGCGCGGCGCGGAATGCGGTTGTTGAAGAACGAATTGGCGTTGAAATAATCGTTGCGGACGAATTCGTAAAGTCTGCCGTGATATTCGTTGCCGCCGCCGCGCGTCACGATAATTACCGAACCGCCGCCGGAACGACCGATTTCGGCTGTGTAATTGGAAGTCAAAACCTTGAATTCCTGAATCGAATCGACGGTCGGCGTCGAAAGCAGAGTGATGTTTGAACCAACGTCGGTGTTGCTCACGCCGTCCACCAAATAATTGACGGCATTGCGGCGCAGTCCGTTGATGGAAACGCTCGCGCGGCTCGTCAAACCAAAACTCGATTCGTCGTCCAAATCGGACGAAACACCCGGAATCGTTTCGAGCAGGCGAATAAAATTGCGGTTGTTGAGCGGCAGTTCCGTTACCTGATTGCCGGAGACGAGCGCTTGCCCGGTCGGGCTGTCCTGCAAAAGCGGCGGCTCGTCCGTGACGGTGACGACGGCGGAAGCCTCGCCGACTTCCAAAACTATGTCAATCGGTCGGCGGTCTCTGGCATTTAATGTTGTGTTGACAACGGTTCTTTTGAAACCGGGCTGTTCCACACTAACGGTGTATGAGCCGGGAATAAGTGGAAAAACCGAATAAAGACCTTCATCATTCGTCTGAACGGTTCTTGCCTGATTGGTTGTCGTGCTGGTAACGACAACGCTGGCATTGGCGACTATCGCGCCGGTCGAGTCGGTAACTTGTCCGGTAATTGTTGCCGAAGTTTCTTCCTGCGCCGAAACCAAACCGCTCAAGCCCAAACTTAAAACGAGAGCGATAAAAGTCAAACGCGGTAGTTGACTGAAAATGTATCTCATAATCTTTTTCCTCACTATAAAACTGCAGAATTTGGTGTTCAAGCCATAAGAAATATTTAGGTTTTTGGAGATTTATTCAAATTTTCGTTATCGTTAGACAAGCAATAAGCAACCCGAAATCCTCAAAACCTTTGATTGTTAAATATTTATTACAAAAATAAGAGTGCAGAACTTTTATAAACCTAAAAGCTGTTACTTGTAAAGCAAGAATAATGCCCGACGTGCTTAAAATCTTGATAAATCTTTATCTTGGCTGTTCGATTTTTTCGATAACTGCTCCAAATTTTTTAAAATTTCCGTGTAAAATTTATGGGTAAGTGGAATAAAGAAAAGCCTTCATTTTCACGAAACGAAGGCTTTTCTTTATTCGGTAGAAATTTAATTAAAAGACGTATCGCAAAGAAACTTGAATGTTTCTTGGTGAATAATCATTCGACTCTCCGGTTATTCTGCCGAATGTGGTCGAACCGGGCGACCAAAGTGTGTTCGGCAAATTATATCTAACTTTATTAAAAGCGTTAAATAAATCCGCCCGCACGACAATTTTTTGTCCTTCAAAAGGCATCAGAAAACTTTTGTAGAAACTAACGTCAATATTATTTACGCCGTCCCGATAAAATGTATTTCTGCCCAATATATTACCGCCGTTTTGATAATCCGCCACAGTCGCCGCCCGAAATGCCATTACTGGCAATTGATTGGTCGAAGAATTCGGATTATTGATGATATTGCCGAGAATATTCGGGTTGATGAGCACCGGACGACTTTCGAGAGAACCGTCGCCATTAAGATCAACTCCTGTTGCGGTAACGGTAAACGGATTACCATATGAGCGTTTGTAAACAATCGACGTATACCATCCGCCGAGCAATTGCCCGACAATATCTCTGCGCTTATCGAAAAACGGATTTTGGTAACTCAAAAACATCGTGAAGCGATGCGGAGTATGAAAAAGAGATAACGCACGTGAAAGTCTTGTATTCGGTCCGTTTGCGTTTGTGTCGCCCGTTCCGACAGCAGTTGCTTCAGAGTTAGTGTCTATCGCTTTGCTCCAGGTGTAATTAGTAGTAAACGATAAATTATTGCTCAGGCGTTTATTTATCTCGACCTGTAAACCGTGATAGTAACTCCATGCGCCGTTGCTGATTTCGGTAATCGTTGTATATCGCGGATCAGGACGACGTTCGTTGTACCGTGGAACTAGAAAACTATATTCATTTGCCGCCAGTGGCACGACATTAGGACAAGCGGCGGTCGGCGCAATGTAATTCGCTGGATTGAGATTGGTTGGAGTCGGTTGTGTTCCCGAGCCAGTGCCGGCACATCGAAAATCTGCTGCTACCCGAAGAGTCTGTCCGCGTAAATCCAATCGGCGCGGATCATTTGTCGGAAGGCTATTAATAAAAGTCTGTGAAAATATAACATTAGGCGCGTTAAATGGATGATTCGCCACCACAACTCCGTCCGGGCTTATCGAGGGTAAATTTGCCTGTCTGAATCTTAATAAACCAATTCCACGATTTCCCGAATAGGTTAAGCGTAATGCTGTTTTCCACGGTAATTGTCTTTCAATACTCGCCGTCCATTGTTGAGTGTAAGGCATTTCCAAATCCGGGTCGGGAAGGGTTAATGTCACCCTTGTCGTTGGTATTCCCGGAGTAAAGACAAAACCGTTTGTCGGGTCTGTTAAATTCGTGCTGTTTGTAAAAGCTAATTGAGCTGAATTTGGTGGATTAAATCTCACACTTGCGCCGGTTTGTGAA
>JALYQJ010000468.1 GCA_030855875.1 Acidobacteriota bacterium | reverse complement strand
TTCCTGCGCGAGATTTTCTTTTGTGAAATCGTCCTGAATTAATTCTTTCGCCAGTCGCTTTCCGGCAATCAGATTTATCAAGCCGAAATGCTCGACCTTTATCAACGGTCGAAGAAGTTTGTAATTCAACCACGAACTTTTGTAAACAATTGCCAGCGGCGCACCGATAATCGCGGTTTCGAGCGTCGCCGTTCCGCTTGTGACTGCCGCCGCGTCCGAAGCATTTAAGGCTTCGTGAGTTTCGTTTCGCACTAAAATTAGTCTTTTCGGCAAGATGAATTTTTTGTCTCCTG
The DNA here is from genome assembly GCA_030855875.1 of Acidobacteriota bacterium. Lineage (GTDB taxonomy): Bacteria > Acidobacteriota > Blastocatellia > Pyrinomonadales > Pyrinomonadaceae > SXVE01. The sequence goes on along the minus strand of JALYQJ010000468.1, from coordinate 2,755 downwards.
CTTGATTTATCGAATTTTCGACTTCTGCAATTTTACGGCTGGCGGCGAGCGCGATAACAAATTGAATATCCGCATTTTCACCCGTCATTTCGGCGGCGGTTTCAATCAGAACCGGAAGAATTCGCACGATTTCCTTGTGCCTGCTTCCGGGTAAAAGCGCGATAATCGGCTTTGTTTCGTCGAGGTCGTACTTCGCGCAAAAGTCTTTTTTCGTTAATTTTGAACGAACTTCCCGGACAGTCGGATTGCCGACGTATTCGACGTGCGAAATTCCCTGCCGCCGATACCAATCTTTTTCAAACGGTAAAATCGTCAGCAATAAATCAACATATTTTGCGATTGTTCTCGTGCGATATTTGCGCCACGCCCAAAGCTGCGGCGAAATATAATAAATTATTTTGAAGCCTTTTTTTTTGAGCGATTTGGCGAGTTTCAGATTAAAATCCGGGAAATCTACGAGAATTACCGCGTCCGGCTTGCGGCGAACGGCTTCGTTTTTCAACGTCTTAAACGCTTTCCAGAACATCGGCAGAGCGCGGGCGATTTCCGGCAGACCGACAATCGAAAAATCATCCGAATTGACAGTTGTTTCGACTCCGGCTTCGCGCAAATCGCGTCCGGTCGCGCCGAAAAACTCAAATTCGATTTCGGGAGCAGCAGTTCGCAAAGCGCGAACCAATTTCGCCGCGTGCGCGTCGCCCGACGCTTCGCCCGTCACAATCATCAATTTACATCTATCATTTATCATTTATCATTACCATTTATCACTGCGCTTTTCTCTTGACGGCGATTTTTTAAGCGTGAAAATTACCAAAACCGATAAATGATAAATGATAAATGATAAATGTAAAACACAACCATTTTCGATTTTTGCGGCATCCAAGCAGATGTTTTCAGCGTCATTTTCGATATAACGACTTTATTTGCTTGCAGAACCTTTTTTTAACCTTTAAAATGCAGTCTTTTGTGATTAGGTAAAATATTTTTCTGTAAATGCCCACATTTCAATTTTTAAAACAACATTTGGAGGAGTTTGTGAAACTTCGCTTTTTTATTTTATTAGCAATTTTTTCTATTTTCGGAACATTATCGTCCGTCTCGGCGCAGGTTGATTCGGTTCTCGGACAATTTACCAATTCAACCGCCGAATCCTTCGCCGGAGGCATCAGCGGCAACGGCAGATTCGTCGTTTTTGAATCGCGCGGAAATCTGGCGACGGAAAATCCGCGCAATGCCGACAACAACCGCGAAATTTTTCTATTCGATTACGCCCAGCGGCGAATTTTTCAAATAACCGACACCAAACCTCTTTTGACCGACACGACGAAGGCTTTTACATTCGACAATATCAAAGTCGAAATCGCCAATATTCGTCCCGTCATCAGCAATGACGGACGTTGGATTGCCTTTGGATCGAATGCGACGACGGCAACCCCGAATACCCCGACCGACGCGACCAATCCGGGAAATTTCGACGCGAATTCTTTTACCGTCCGCACGACTAATCCGACCGCCGAAACAAATCCTTTGACCGCCGACGGCAATCTGGAAATGTGGCTTTATCAAATCCCCGCCGCTGCGTCTGCCGATTTAACGACCGGCGAAGAGCTTCCGGTAACTGATTTGAGCGCGGGAACTTTTACGCGAGTGACCAACACTCCGACAAGCCGTCTGCCGATTGCGGGAACAGCTTTTGCCGGTTCGTTTGTCGCCGACGATAATCACGATGCGAGCATCAGCAATGACGGTAATTTCATCGCTTTCGTGTCAACGCGCGATTTGGTGCTGAATGGTAACGCCGCGCCGCAAAGTAATGACGAAATTTTTACTTACGTTCGCTCGCTGAATCAATTTTCGCAGGTGACGAATACGCCGCGCGGAACCGCATCGAATCCGATTTACAGCGTTTCGCCGAGCATTTCCGGCAACGGAACGCGCGTCGCTTTTGCGAGTAACGCGAGTGTTCCTATTACCGGAATGACGGCGACGAACACCGATAACAACGAAGAAGTTTTTTATACGGATTTAACCGCCGTCGGTGCGCCGATTGTCGCTACTGCCAAACAAGTTACCGTCACATCGCAAGCCGTTCCGGGCGATATTGTCAATGTCTGGAATTACGGCAGACGAATGAGTCTCGACGGTCGTTATATCGCTTTCGATTCTTATGCCGCACAATCCAATATCGGCAGCGGCGGAACGAATACGGCTTCTTTTGCTCTTTATGTTTACGATACAAATGCGGGTTCAGTCGGATTTACTCAAATCGGACCGCGCAGCGATGCCGATGCGGGAGCGAGTGGCGGGGATGTCGCGCATTATCCGGGTTTTACCGATTACAGCATCAGCGGAACTCCCGCGACTCTGGTTTTCTCGACCAGACTCAACATCAAAGCCGACGGAACGATTCCAACGACCGCAGCCGACGGTTTGAACCCGAACGAAGCGCGACCCGTGCAGATTTATTCTTATCCGCTCGGTCAGACCGCGCCGCCCGCGACTTTTACCAGATTGACAAATTTCCCGACACCGAATTCTTTTCTGGCTTCGACACAGGCGATTCCGAGCGATTCCGTCAGACGAATAACTTTTAATCTCGGTCTGACTGAACCCGGAACCGGCAATTTTGATTTACTGACCGAGGCTTTTTATCTGCTTCAGCCGGAAGTCAGCGCGGCAAGCACCGCGACGATAAGTTTTGAAACCGGAGCCAGTCGGCTTACCGTTTCGCCTTCGCCGGTTCCGACACCGACAC
>JALYQJ010000459.1 GCA_030855875.1 Acidobacteriota bacterium | reverse complement strand
CCGCTGCCGTTTTCGGAAGTGAAAAAGGAATACGATTTATGAAAGCTAAATTGTATTTAGGGGCAATCTTTCTAATACTCGGATTTGTTTCCGGCTGGTTGGTTGACCTGATTCTGTAAGAGTTTCGGGACAAAAGCACCGTGAGAGAAAAAACGGTGCTTTGGCGGCTTGCCGTGCCGGATGGAAATGACCGGAAAATAAAAAAACTATGGGGCAAATGCTACAATACAGACCAAAATTTAGATCATCCAAAACATTTGAAAATTATGGACACGCCTTTCATCTGCGCCACAGTAATTTTTCTCAGCTCTCACAATCGCAGGCAACAAACGAAGGAATTAACGTGAGCGGAAACCGCGCTATACACAAGCAAAAGGTTAAGAGACGATGAGATACGCAAGTCGCTATTTCCAGCTCACGTCCAATGATCTAGTAAGGGTAGGCTCTAACAGAAAAGGAATTAAACACAAGGAAAATGATTAACCTACTGCTTGGCTAGCTTTTTCTTTTTCGTCTTTAGTAACAAGTTTATTTAGCTTGTCGGGAACAAATCGTTCAGCAAACCCCGCAATAAATGACCAGATTAATAATAAAGCATAACCTAAACCGGCATTAGGTCCGGTATTATTCAGAAAATTAACTAATCCTATATTCGCTGTAACACAATTTTCTCCACATGGCACAAACGGAACAGTTCTAACCACAGGAAAAATAGAACCGGTTATTAAGCCTCCAGCAAAAAACATATAGAGGATTAAAGCAAAAATTGCACCGCTCAGAGGCGATAAGAAAATGCCAAACCATCCGTGTGTAAGCATTGAAAGGTTGTAAAGTGGGTCACCTTGGCTTGGCGCACTTTGTATGCGTTGTTGCATACTAACGAATGCGCCCGTCATTCCTGCGAAAACTACAACAATGAGACTAATGAATCCAGGACTGAGATTAATATCATACGTATCACCAACTATATTATTAAAAACTGGTATTAATATGCCGACAAGCACGGCAAAAAGCAAAAATCCTACGGTGAGTAATGCTCCTCTTTTCAATAATCTATCTCTCAATCCTTCTCGTGCCGCCATAAAAGAATAAAGCAGACAAAACTCACGGAGCAAATAGGTATAATCCGTTCGTAGCTCTGCCAAACCGTTTTCGCGGTTTATTGTTGCTAAATCAATGGCTTTCGATGCCAGATATTGATCGTATTCAATTTGACCTGCGATATGCCGATACCTATTTCGTAAACTCCAAACTTTACTTTTTAAAGTATCAAAATTTTGATACTTCAAGAGTATAAGTTCATAAGAATAAATATCATCCCAAGTCACCGATTCAGTTTTTCTCTTAGTATGAATTTCATCTAATCGTTTCTTATCCTCTTCGTCAGTAATTAACGAAATGAGTAGACAATATTCGCCATGAAGGTGGTCAAAGTAAAGTAACCCATATTCAGGAAATTTTAATGTTTTCCGCTGGAATTTACTTTCTATGTTTTCGAGCATGTTTTGCTTGTCGTTTTCCATAAGTTTCAGATAAGAGCTATTAGTAATACGAAATACGTCACTATTGTCTTGAAGCAGTTTCTCGTGAATTAATCGGACAAAAGCAGAATTTTAACGAAAATCGAGACCGTGGAATTAATGCAAGATTCTTAATTTCACCTTTAGCTGGTGCCTATTTAACCGTAGAATATCGCCCCTACTTTCCCTTAAGAAGCATCTTTTTCCGAAAACAATTACTTTACCAAATAATTTATAAATAATTTTTCACCAAGCATTAACTTTTTTTCGTCCTCCTCGTAGGATTTCCAGTTAGTGTCGGCTGTCGGCGGTTCCTTATCGCTCAGCCTCCCTTTATCCGAGGCGATGACGCGCCCATTAGTTTTCTTCTGCAAATCTTCCAGTAACGCGTCGAAAGGCATTTCCCATTTGTGCGGTTTTTTACTAAAAGCGACGGTTGAATCAACGGGAATCAGAGCGACAAGTTCTTTAATATTGCTCATCATTTCCAAACCGTGTCGCTTCAAAGTCGCATTATGGCTTCCGTGATGACCGACTTTGTAAAGCACCGTTCGCTTGAGCAAATCTTCGGCATTAACTTTTTGTTTTAATCCGTTTTGACCTAAAATTTGCCAGGTATAGTCGTGCCATGATTGCCAATTTCCCGATTGGGCGTCGCCGACGAAAAGCAAAACTTTACCGCTTTCAACGAGTTCAATCGCTAACACGAGACTCGTGTTATTCGTGTAACTGTCGAGTTTCAAAGCCATTTCGCTTGTCATCGCCAACCAGTCGTTGTTAATTCTACGCCACGAATTTGTTCCTTCTTTGTTGGAAAAATAATAATCGTTAAAAAAATTGTATCCTATGACATTACGGTCTTGCGCTTCAGTTTCGGTAATAACGCCCTCCTCATTCAAGTCGAACGGTGAACAAGCATTGCTGTCTTGAATGTTGGCTTTATCATCAACAGCAAGAAAAAAACTGTCTTCCAAAGAAAAAGTATTGAGATTGAAATTATGACGATACTTTTCGGTAGAGGGTGGATTCAAATCACGGATTTTTGCTGGGTCTTGCGGCGGACCGAGAACATAAATCCGCACTCCCTCAAATTCTTTTAAAGTCAGAGGTTCAGTTCCCGGGTAACAATAGGTATAGTTTGGTTTATTAGGCGTGGACTTTTTGGTGATATATTCCCAGGCTTTAACTCGCGCACTTTCGGACGGTTTTCCTCCGGTTGCGCCGAGTTCATCTCCGTCCTCAACGTCGCCGAAGTTCTCGCCGAAAAAGCCTTCAAGCAGTTGTTTAATCTCGTTTTTTTCCTCGGTTAACCCGACCGACGAATCGAGCTTTGCCAAGGCATTCTGCAAACCTTTGAGCCGCGCATTGAAACCTTTGTTGAGATTAACCGCAGTCTGATTGTTCGGGTCTTCCGTCCACGCCAGCCATACTTCCTTGAAAGCGATTTCGTCGAAAACGTCCTGCGCCTGCTCGAAGCCGGAGATATGATCCCAGTGCTGATGGGTCACCACGACTAAATCTATTTTACCGCCGGTTTCGGATTTGATGTTTTTGACGACTTCCTGCATTTTTTCTTTAGCCGCTTTTGTTCCGTGCAGAACGCCGCAATCAATCATCATGGTGAATTTGTTCTCGCCACGTTTGAAGGTCAACAAGAAGCAATCGCCTAAACCTTGGCAATACATCCGCACATTCACCGTTAAATTTTCCGTTACCATTCCGTCACTCATACATTATTCTCCTGTGGTTTTGTGGAGGAATAGGATTCTTCCACAGTTTCGCGGTGTAAAAAGGCAAACGGTTCGTTTGTTCGGGACGCGCCGAAATATGTTGCCCGCAATGATTGCCGGTTAAGTTCGGTGCGGTAGCTGCGGTGTCTTTCGAGTCTTTTCGGGTCGTCAATCCTTTTTGTATTGACCACATACCGCAAAGTCAAATCTTCAAGATTTAGTATCAGGGTGCAACCACCGCGAAAGGTGAATTCTTCCGACTTTGTTTTGTCAATAATTTTTTTCTGAGTGATGGAGATAATGATTTGATTATTTAGATTACCGTTCGGACCGACCCGTCGAGCGCCCCGGAATGAATGCACCTCGAATTTGAAAAAATTACCCCGCGCCTCTAATCCTTTAAAATTTTCCAGGTTTTTACCACTACGAACAAGCGCCAGTCCGGTCAGTTTTTCAAACCTTTTCCGCCATTCATCATCTTTCATTTTTTGAGAAATAAACTTATGAAGTAAGCCTTTGGCATTGTCCGTCATCTCCGAAATTCGTTGCCGATCTTTGGTGTAATCCATTTCCGACAAAAAATCACGAAAAAGATTCATTTTGTTCGGTATGGATTTTGATTCCTCGTAATCCTCATCCTTCAGATCGGCTAATTTTTCATCCCATAATTCAGCGAAAAGATTACAGTAATTTTCATCTTCAACTTTTTGCCAGCATAAACTCTCGACCGAGAGACTGCGAATGTCGCGCGGGTAAATACCGCGGCGGCGAAACGCTTCGATGAAAGCCACCCGGTAACTTCGTTTATCTTCAGGAACTAGGTCAATATCCGCCGTGATAATTGCCCGCAGGTAATCGCCAAATGTAATATCCACCGGCGGACAATAATCAAGGGCGCGGATGCAAATCCCTAATACCTGTTGCGCGGATTTCGCCGCTTCGTCAGACAAACGGTTGACCAGATCGGGATGAATCTCTCCCTGCGGCAAAACGCCAGTTCCGCTCGTCGCTATTCTTAAT
>JALYQJ010000293.1 GCA_030855875.1 Acidobacteriota bacterium | reverse complement strand
GAAAAATGGATTAGATGCGATGTCGCGGTCTGGGCGACCGGAGTCGAGGCTTCGCATCTCGGCAAAGGTTTGGGCGCGGAAACCGACAAAGCCGGACGGGTTTTTGTTAACAAAGATTTGACGATTCCGAATCACAAAAACATTTTCGTCATCGGCGATATGGCTTCGCTGAAAATGGACGACGGCGAACTCGTTCCCGGAGTTGCGCCCGCCGCGATTCAAATGGCTGACACAGCTTGCGAAAATATTCTGCGTGATTTAAAAAATGAACCGCGCAAAGATTTTAAATATTGGGACAAAGGTTCGATGGCGACAATCGGACGAAGCCGCGCGATAGTCGAAGTCGGGAAATTTAAGTTGACCGGATTCATCGCGTGGTTGACGTGGCTGTTCGTCCATATCTTGACGCTGATCGGCTTTAAAAATCGCCTTTATGTTTTGAGCGAATGGTTTTGGGCATATTTAACGAGAGAAAGAAGCGCGAGATTGATCACCGGCGACGCGGAGGAATTAGAAGACGCGATGCGTTTTCTCGAAGCAAGACCGGCAAAAAGCGTTTTGCCGAAAGAATCCGTGAAAAAGATCGGCAAATGACAAAAATTCTTGAAACGACGCGCCTGATTTTGCGAACTTGGACGCTTGCCGATGCCGCAAATTTATTTGAAATCTGCCGCGACGACGAAGTAATGAAATATGTCGGCACGGGCAAAGGCTACAAAACTTTGAAGGAAGCCGAAGATTTTTTGGTTTGGGTGGCGACTTATCAAAAAGAGAACGGTTTTTGCCGTTGGGCGGTTTTGGAAAAATCAAGCGGCGAAATCGTCGGAAGCTGCGGATTTGCGCGTCCGCACGGAACTGAGGAAATCGACCTCGGTTATCTTTTGGCGCGAAAACATTGGGGACGAGGCTTTGCAACCGAAGCGGCGGGCGCGTGTTTGCAGTTCGGTTTCGAGAAATTGAATTTTCGTGAAATAATTGCGATGACCGATTTGGAAAACACGGCTTCTCGAAAAGTTTTGGAAAAAATCGGATTTGTAAAACGAGGCATCGAAATTTACAAAGGCGAAAAAAATCTGGTTTATCTGGCAAAAAATAATCGATGAAAAAATTTATCAGTTTTGTTTTTATACTGCTTTTGTGTGTATTCACGACAAAAGCAAGCGAACCGGCAATCTGGTCGGTCAACACCCGCGCCGACGTTTTAAAAGGCGATGCGAAAGGCGTTTCGATCAACGAAAACGGCACAATCACACTCGCGCCAAAATTAACCGAGTTATTCAATACCGGGCAATCTTACGTTTGGTCGAGCGCGGCTGACGCTTCGGGCAACGTCTTTTTGGGAACGGGCGGCGACGGCAAAATTTTTCGCGTTGACCCAAGCGGCAAAGGAACGCTTTTTTACGATTCCGCCGAATTAAACGTCGCGGCTCTGGCAATCGGTGCGGGCGGCGAAATTTACGCCGGGACTTCGCCGGACGGCAAGGTTTACCGGATTGACAGGAACGGAACGGCGAGCGTCTATTTTGATCCGAAGGAAAAATATATCTGGTCGCTGGCGGTTTTAAGCGACGGAAGTCTTGCAGTCGGAACGGGCGAAAATGGAAGAATTTATAAAATAAAATCGGCAAACGCCGCGCCCGAAGCATCGCTTTTATTCGATACGAGCGAAACGCATATTATCTCGCTGGCTGCCGATAAATCAGGAAATTTATACGCCGGAACCGACGCAGGCGGATTGGTTTTGCGATTTGCGCCCGACGGCAAACCGTTCGCGCTGCTCGATTCGCCGCTTCGTGAAATACACGATCTGGCAATCGGCGCGGACGGTTCGGTTTACGTTTTGGCGTTAGGCGAATCGGCATCAGTTCCGAAACCGGCGGATGCCGCGACTCCGGCAACGCCGATGAGCGCGACGGTTTCGGTTGAAAAATCCAATCCAATGCAGCCCGAACAACCGGCAAAAAGTCGTTATGATTTGACGGGCGCGAAATCCGCCGTTTACCGCATTTTGCCCGACGGCGGCAGCAATGTTTTGTGGAATTCGGCG
>JALYQJ010000431.1 GCA_030855875.1 Acidobacteriota bacterium | reverse complement strand
TCTTGTGTTGCTTTTGTCATCTGGTATTTTACAGAAAAATCGTGTAATCATTTCATCATTATTCGGACGGAAAAATCAATCATCTTTTATCTTTTTACAATCACGCAGCGGCTTTCATATAATTTTATAAAAACAAACAAAGTGGCACAAATTTCCGACAGCATTGTTCAAACGCCGGTTGTTCCCGAAGCGGAAACGCGCGATTTAGGTTTCGGTTCGGTCGTCGCCGGTCAAAGCCGCGAACGGCTTTTGAATCAGAATGGCTCGTTTAACGTCCGGCGCACGGGTTTGAATTTTCTCACGTCGCTCAATCTTTATCACACTTTGCTTTCGATGAGTTGGAAGGTTTTTTTGAGTCTTCTGCTTTTGCTTTATTTTGCAAGCAACGTCGTTTTCGGCTTGCTTTACGCTTTGCTCGGCGCGGAAAGTCTGGTTGATACGTCCGCGTCGCCGACCGAAAGTTTGATTTTGCGCGGCTTTTTCTTCAGCGTCCAGACTTTTGCGACCATCGGTTACGGCACGATTCATCCGGTCGGATTTGTCCCGAATCTGCTCGTCACCGTCGAATCCTATTACAGTATGGTCGTGACGGCTTTGATTACGGGAATTATTTTCGCACGCTTTGCCCGTCCGACCGCCCGAATTCATTTCAGCAAAATCGCCGTCGTCGCGCCGTATCAAAATATTAACGGATTTATGTTTCGGCTCGTCAACGGCAAAAGCAATCAATTGATCGAAGTCGAAGCGAAATTGACGTTTACGCGCTTTGTCGAGGAAAACGGCAGCGTCGTGCGCCGTTTTGATCTGCTCGAACTCGAACGCAAAAACGTCGCCTTTTTTCCGCTGGCGTGGACGGTTGTTCATCCGATAAACGAAAAATCGTTGCTTTACGGATTGACGCTTGAAGATTTGAAAAAATACGACGCGGAATTTCTCGTTTTGCTGACCGCAACCGACGAAACTTTCGCGCAGGTCGTTCACACGCGCTCGTCTTATAAACCGGAAGAGATAAAATTCGGGCATAAATTCGTCAGCATTTACAATCCGGTCGAAGAAGGCGAAACGATTTCGATTAACATTAAAAAACTTTCCGCAACAGAAAAAACATAAATGACCGATTCAAACCTGCAAACGCGGCGAACAATTCTGCGAATGTTCACGACCGACGATTTGGACGCGCTCGCCGCTATTTTCGGCAATGCAAACGTAATGAAATATCTGGGTTTAGACTGCAAACCGATTGCGCGGGAAGAAACCGAAACCGCTATTCTCAGTATGATAAAGCATTGGAAAGAACGCAATTTCGGCAGATGGGCGGTTATCAATAAGGAAGATAATCGTCTGATCGGCTGCGCCGGTTTCAGGTCGTTTGAAGAAACTGCCGAACTATTTTACATTTTAGACGAGCCGTATTGGGGAAAAGGTTTGGCGACGGAAATCGCCGCCGAATGTTTGAGATTCGGGTTTGAAGAACGCGGTTTACATCAAATCATCGCATTTACCAGACCGGGAAACGCGGCTTCCAGAAAAGTTCTGGATAAAATAGATATGAAATTTGAAGGCGAAATTACAGTTTTCGGTGTTGAAGCGGTGCGGTATGTTTTTGATCGAAAAGATTACAAATCGCCGATTGATTGATATTTCATCGTATGAACAAAAGGTTTTTTTACAAACTTTGGAGAATTACAAATGCCGTTTTAGCCGCTTTCTTTTTATTTCTGATCGCCGACGCTTACGTTCAGATTTTTTATTTTAAGAACGCCGAAAAATATTATTACTACATCGGTACGCTGTTTATAATTCCGCTGATGACTTGTCTGATTGTAGTTTTCGGTTGGGATTTGGATAATTAGAGGCTATATCTTATTTATCAGGCTATCTTTACAAAATTTCGTCGCTGTTTTCGTCAATCGAAACGCAATTTTCGGAGGCGATTTGCCAACGTCCTTCGCGCCGGACGAAAATTAACTTGGTGCGAAAAATATACGGGTCAAATTCGCTTAGAGGTGTGCGGCGAACGATGGTTTGCACACAAGAAATCACGGCGCGGTCGGCGGTTCTCTCCAGCAGTTCTTCGTTGCTGATGTTGTATGAAATAAAATTTGTGTCAAGCCCCGCGTTTTTGAGAATAGCGGTTTTGCCGACGGGCTTTTCCACCACGCCGCCGTCCGTCAGATTGTAGGAATACTCGTCGGCTAGAAGCGGCTCGATAATCAGTTGGTTGCCGCGGGCGTAAGCTAATTCGTATTTGCGCTTGATTGCCATTAAGTCAATCAACAACTCTTCATCAAAATTCTGTCGGGTCGTCCCGCAATAAGCGCATTCCATTTGATTCGTTTCCAAAGCGGCGTTGCATTCGATACATTTATTTTGCATATTTTTAATTTTCGTTTCTGAATTTCAAACTGCTCGATTTTAATCGAACGGATTGCCGAATTCCGTCAAAACCCAGAGCGCGAGAAGATAAAGGCTGGTCAATGACTGCAAGCCGGAAATCGAGCGCGACCAATGTTTCGGTTTCAACTGATATTCGCGTTTGGTCAGCATCCGCAGCCACTCGCCGAAATCCAACCCGCCGTAACCGAGATGCAAGGCACTCGTCGCGCTGAAAAATAAACTGATGCGAAAAATCCGCCATTCGCTCAAGAGCCACAGCCAAACGTATTTCAATTTATTCTTCGTCGGCGGAATAACGCGCGGATGAAGCCGTATCGCCGATGTCAAATCGGCGTTTTTCCGCACACGGTGTTTAACCAGAAAAATGCCCGACCGTCCGGGAAAATGAATAAATAAATCGTAGATGACGGCGAAGATGAGCCATAAATAAATCATTATAATCAACGCCCGTTCGGGCTGCATCCCGTAACGCACCGTCCAATCGAAAAAGACCAAATTAAGATAATAATACAAAAGTTTGAACACGCCGCCGTTTTCCCTGCGAAGCTCGTTCTGCCGATTTTTCAGGGCGTATGTGATTTTGCGCTGCGCGTCGTCGAAACCGCTTTCGCGCAGAGAATTGCGAAGCAGCGTAACGGCATCGGGCGAATTTGCGTAGGTAATAAATTCCAAATTGATCGCGCCGGAAACGGCTCTCGTATCGGGGTTTTTAGACGGCTCGAAACGCAAACCTCTGACATCCGCCAGCCGTAAATTGGCATCAGTCCAATCGCCGTCAAGCACGATTGCCTTTGATAAATTTGCCTTAGCCAAATAAGCATTGGTGAAATTGGAATCGGAAATATACGCTCCGCTCAAATCAACTTCCGTCAAGACCGCTGATTTCAGGTCGGCGGCGATAATTTTCGCGTTCGACAAATTTGCTTTCTTCAAAATCCCGGATATCTTAGTGCGCCAAATTGAAGCATTGTTCAGATTGACGTTTTCCGCTACACCGAAAAAAGTCGTTTCAAAGAATTGAGCGCCGCTCAAATCCGCATTATTCAAAAAAGTGCCGGACAAATCCGCCTTCGTCAGATTGACTCCGCTCATCACGGCTTCGCTCAGATTTACGGCTTTCAGGTCAGCCGACGTTAAATCGGCATTCGTCAAATCTGCGCGAATACCCTGTTGACCGCCGGATGCCAGCCATTGCCCGTGTTTCTGAATGATGTTTTGAAAATCTCTGAATGTTTTGCGGCTGCCTGTGCCGTCCGTCCAAGTCCACGACTCGGCAACCTTTTGGGCATCCGCTTTCGATGCGGGCGAATCGAGCGAACGAATGCGCGACGGCGCGACACTTTCGTCGAAAGTGTCGGCGTAATCCGCATAATGAATTTTAAAATCGTCGCCGTCCGCCGCGATGATTTCGGCTTTAAACCATTTGCCCTGCCACTCGACTTCGACCGCATCGCCGGATTTCCACGCCGTTTTCTTCGATTCGGCGGCGACAATAAACATCCCAAACCAATGCAGACAGAGCGCGGCGGCAAAGATAAAGATAATTGTTTTTCGGAAATTCATCAGACTAAATTATCAGCAGTAAACTAACACAATTCGGATCGCCGTATTAATAAACGTCTATTAATACGGACTTGCAATTACATTTTTCTTTCTTTTTTAAAGATATTTACCGCCATTTCTCAAATTCCTCCAAATAAGGACCCGGATTGCACGTTCCGCGCTCGATATAATTGGCTTTCGCACGAAATTGTCTGTTAATTTTGATTTCTTTTTGGTCAATTGCCTGTCGCGTTAATTGTGTTTCGCCGGAAAAATTGCCGACCGGCGGCGGAGTGTCCGCATCGGCTTTGAATTTGTAGAAAATGAAAAGTTTTTCGTCAGGGCTTTCGGGCGCGGAAGTTTCATCCGATTGACGGCGGATGTCTTCGATTGTAATAACACCTTCGTAATCTTTATACTGACAACCTCCGCCCACCGGACAACCCGAAATTAGTCCGCCCGCCGCCGCGATCATAAACAACAAAACAGATGACGATAATTGTTTTTTCATTTTTTTATCCTTCTAAACAGGTCATAGAAAATTTTGCGAGATTTTACTCTGCGTTCAGAGTCCAAACTTTAGTTTGTTTTTCCGCTGCGCTTCGCTGGCGGAAGCACGCTGAAGCGTGGACTCTGAACGGAAACCAAAATATCACAAAACTTTTGCTTTCCTGCGTATGTTTTCACAAATCGCGTCTTAGGGTGGCGGAACTTTGCCGCGTTCTTCGTTTTCGCTAACTTGCATCAGGAGTTGAGCGAAACTAATTCGTGGTCTTTGACTGTTCGCCCGAGTGCGCGGCGCATCCGTCGTTTCAGCAAGATTTTGACGATAAAACCGATAATCAAGCTGCCGATGAAAATTGTTAAAGACAGTTTGAGCATTTTTATACCTGCCGCGTTTGTTGTAAAAATTCGGCAAAAGCCGTTTCGCTTGCTTTAAGGTTTGCCGTATCAACCGAATGTCCTTCTGCCGCGCGGTGGCGTTGAAAAGCCATTTCGCTGGCGGCTTGATTACAGCGGCGTTGCGCGTTCCAACCGCTTATACCTTTGCTGAAAAGGGCGCGAAATGAATTGGTCGAGCGGCGGCGGAGACTTGTCAGATGGTCATATTCCGTCTGTGTCAGCCGTCCAGCAGTTATTTCGCCAAGCAATTGCCCGGAGATAATTCGCTTCTCGCGGCGCAGGGCAAATCCGGCAATTACCAAAATGACAAGGAAAGCCGGAACCATCAAAATAAAATAAAGTATGTTCGAGATACCGGCAACCGCCGAAAAATTCCACAGCGCGTGAAAAAGAATAGCTAAACCTAATCCGGCGAGCGGAGCCAGAACGCGAACGAAACCGTTTCGCGTTTGCGCCGCCCAACCGAGTCCGATGCCGGTCATCGCGGTAAAAAACGGATGGAGAAACGGGCTTTGCATTCCGCGCACAAAAAACGCGCCGCCGAGACCGACCGGCAATAGTCCGGCAAATGCCCGCCCGTAATATGCAAAATTTTCGACCATCGCAAAACCGAGCGCAGTGACGGCGGCGTAAATAATCCCGTCGAGAATGCCGTTAAACTCGTCGCGTTTGACAAAGAAAACGGCAAAAATGACGGCGGCTTTGGCAAGTTCTTCGATAATCGGTGCGCTGATAACCATCGAAGAAAATTTCCCGGCGGTCATTTGAACCGTCGTATTTACCAGTATGGCGATAAAAACCGAAGCGGTCGCGCCCCACAAAAAACACGCAAACACCAGATAACGCGGTTCGTGTTCAAAGCGGTCGAGCCAGAGAATCAACGCCGCATAAAGCGGAACGGGCAAAGTTGCCGCAATCACTCCGGCAATCAACGCGGCGATGCCGAATTCCAAAGAGTTCACTGCGATAATCAAAGCGAGCAAAAACAAACCGACAAGCATTGCCGCGGTGAGCAGTAACCATTTGATAATTTTTCGGCGCGAAAACGGTTTCTTTTGAATTTCGCTATTGATGACAGGTTGATCGGACATCGCCGATGGATTATTCATTATTTTTTCCTTTTTTTCTTTTATTGCCTGGTGCAGTCCCAAACGTCCTTATCATTATTGAATTTAACCAGAATTTGTTGGTTGCCTTTGTCATCGGTCGTTAATTGACTGGAAGAAGCCTCGGCAAACGGGCAATCCTTCCATTGAATACTTTTTGTTGCCGGATCGTAGGAATAATTACAGCGCGAGCCGCCAACCGAGTAAGTGCCGTTTGATTTTACGTCAATCGAATCTCTGGTTTGCCGCGAGAAATTGTAAATCGGATAAGTCGAACTGCCGCTGCCGCCTTGTCCGGCGTAAATGGGAACGGTCGT
The DNA here is from genome assembly GCA_030855875.1 of Acidobacteriota bacterium. Lineage (GTDB taxonomy): Bacteria > Acidobacteriota > Blastocatellia > Pyrinomonadales > Pyrinomonadaceae > SXVE01. Next base: position 1,186 of record JALYQJ010000431.1, on the reverse strand, counting down.
CGCACACGCATATTTTCCGGCGGGCAAACCGGAAGTCGTGTCGGTTCTATCTCCGCCGCCGGTTTCGTCACCGCCGTCGCCGCAAGCGAACGCCAGACAAAACAACAACAGACAAATCAAGCCCGAGTTAATCAGCAAAGTGTTTTTTTTCATTTTTATTTCTCCTTTATTTATTTTTATTCCCAAACTTCGTCTGTTTTAGGCAACAACAGCACGACAAGCGTATAAACACCAATTGAAATACAAGCGATATGAAAAACTGCGAATCCGGGTTTTCGGAAAGTTTCGCCGCCCGAATTCAACAGCAAAGCGTTGAGTCCGATCATAAATCCGGCAGCGACAATAAAAGCGTGAAGTTTTATGCCGCGCTGCAAACGCAGAAGTCCGAGTCCGGTTTTCAGCCATCAAAAGCCAAAAGCCGCAACAATTGAAATTACCAATGTGTTTTGCTGTAACTTTCCCTGAGAAACTGACATAAAGAAACCTATCAATGCAAGACTAAATGTCAAACAATCGAGAATCGTATAAATGTAGCCCAAAATTTTAACGTGAGTCTTCATATTGATTTCCCAAAGCGCAAATTCAGGTAATCAAAATTTGATGGATAATTTCTATTTTTTGCCCTAAGAATTACAGCCGCATTTTTGGGATGTATTCTTTTTCGTCTTTTAATGCCAACGCGCCGCTCGCTCCCGTTTGTAAACGCCGTCAATTATCGGTTTTATGAACGAATCTCCGGCGTATTTCCACTTTTTAAAGCGACCGCCGCACCCGCGATTGTCAGCAATGAAACAATCGTTGTCAAAATGATATTTGTTTGAATCATTGAATTTTATCCGGTAGGTTTTTATCCGGTAGGAATATAACGCTTTTTCTGGCGATTTGTCTATCGGCGCAGCCGGGTCTGACTGTCTGCCGCCTGATGGAGCGTTCCTTCACGTTGTTGAATTGTTTCCGATGTATATTTATACGCACAATGGAATTTTTATTTCAGAAAATAAACTCAATCTACATGAGAATTCTCTATTTTGAAACCTTGTCCGCCGTTTTGCTGTATAATCAAACAAATCTTTTTCAGACTGATTCAAACTATCTGATTCAAACGGCGTTGTTGCATAAATAGGATGCGGAAACGATTGGGTGGTAAGATTTTTCTACCATGAAAAAGAAAACCACCTATCGCGTC
>JALYQJ010000415.1 GCA_030855875.1 Acidobacteriota bacterium | reverse complement strand
ACGATGCCGCGCCTTATATCAATCATCCTTTGGAAGTGGCAAACTTGCTGGCAAATGTCGGCGGAGTTGAAGATTACGACGTTTTAATCGCCGCCGTTCTGCACGATACAATCGAAGACACGAAGACCACGCCAGAAGAAATCACCGAACTTTTCGGCGAAACGGTTTGCGGCTACGTTTTGGAAGTGACGGACGATAAAAATCTGCCGAAAGCCGAGCGCAAACAGCTTCAAATCGAACACGCGCTGCATCTTTCTGCGGGTGCGAAACTTATCAAACTCGGCGACAAAATCAGCAATATAACCGATGTAATGAACAATCCGCCCGCCGGTTGGTCAAAGGAAAGACGGCTCGAATATATCGAGTGGGGCGAAAAAGTCGTTAACGGTTTGCGCGGCGCGAATGAAAATCTGGAAAAACATTTCGACGAACTAATCGAGAAAGCGCGTCAGAGAATTAATTGAGAAAGCAGGAAATAAAAAGGCGGAGAGCTAACAAACTCTCCGCCTTTTTCAAATAAAGAATTCAACTTAAAAATCGAATCGAATGCCGAGTTGAAATTCGCGGTTGTAACTCGAATTGAAAGTGAAAGACGGCGAACCGGAAACGAACAATCGCGGCGTTCCGAAATTCGTCGTTTGCGTCAGACGACCGCCGCCCGTCGTGCTGAAGCCGTAAAACGTATTATTGACGGCTTGCACGTTTGCGCGGTTGAAGATGTTAAAGCCTTCCGCAAAAAGCGTCAGACGCATTCTTTCGCCGAATCGGATGGCGCGTCCGACGCGCATATCAACCTGATACGTCGCGGGTGTCGAAAACTCATTTCTTGCTGTTCCCGGTGCGCGGTCGTTCGAGAAATTGCCGTCGCCGTTCGGGTCGCCGGAGACGAATGCCGAATAAGCGAAACCGGATTGCGCCGTGAAAATTCCGGTGAAAATGTAATCGCTCAAAAGAGCGCGAACGATTTTATTTTCGCTGTATTTGAAAGTTCCCGTTTCATAAACCGGGCTGAAGATAAAACGATGCCGCACGTCCAAATCAGAACGCCCGTATTCGCCCGATAAATCAAACTGATTCTGCGCGATTTTGGAATCGTCAACGCCCGGAACGACCGAAGTTTGGTCGGGTTTATCGTCTTTAGCTTTCGACAAAGTATAGCTCGTGTTGAATTGCAGACGATTGGCAAAACGGCGATTCAGTTCAAACGTCAAGCCTTGATAAAAAGATTTCGCCGTGCTTTCAAACAAGCTGATGCGCTGGAACTGCGGAATCGGGCGCGGATTGGAAAATCTTTGAACGGTCAAAGTTTCGCCCGTCGCCGTCGCACCGTTGAAAACCGCAGCTGTCAAAGTCACCGGCGCGGACAAATTCGCGTTACGCGTACGCGTTAAATCCTGCCCGCGAAACATCGTGTATTGCACCGAAACGGTCGTGTTTGCAAAAATCTCGCGCTCGAATTGCAGACGCGCCTGATGCGTAAACGGCTGTTTGTAATTTTTATCGAACAGATACAGATTCGGCGTGACCGCCGCGACGTTGGTCGGAACATTGGCGAAAACATTCGGATACGTCGGACACAAAGCCGGTGTCGCCGCACAATTGATGTCAATTGCCACGACTTGAATGCCGTTTTGCGAGTGCGCCGTTCCGGTCAAAATTGACGGCGTGCGCGCGTAGAACATTCCGTAACCGCCGCGAACAACCGTTTTCTCGTCGAAGGCGTAAGCGAAACCGATACGCGGCGCGATATTATTTTTATCTTTCGGTTGAAAACCCGTATTGAAACCGGCGGCGAGCAAAGCCGCGTTCGGATTCTGGATCGGGGGTTGGGCAATTGCCTGATAATCGTAGCGCAAGCCGAGATTAAGCGTTAGTTTCGGCGAAACGCGCCAATCGTCCTGCACGAAAAATCCGTATTCCGAACTGTTCGGAAAAGTCGTTCCGCCCGACGTTCCCGCTCCGGCAAAACTCTGGCGGTAGCGCGAAGGCGTTCCCGCCGCAAGTGCCGCGTAGCTCGTAAAGTTGTATGAGCCGCTGAAAAGTCCGGGGAAGAAATTGAAAATGCGGTCGAAAAGCAAATCCGCGCCGTATTTGACCGTGTGATTGCCGACCAGATAAGTTTGATTATTTATGAATTGGTAACGGTTGATAGTCGTTTCGCGCGGGCTGAAATTGTTGCGCCCAAAGTTAAAAGTTCCGTCATTGATGCCGCCCGCGCTTGCCGTCACGGAAGTTTCCGGGCTTTCGGAATTTGACAAACCCGGTTCGCGGTCGCGCGAATACTGAAAGCGAAATTCGTTGAACCAATTCGGCGTAATCGTATAAGTCCACTGCGTTGACAACGCCGAAGTTTTGACGTTGCTGTTGCCGGTGTGTTCCTGCGCGCTGAGTGTCCCGGCGTTTTCGAGATTCGTACCGGTGAAATTCTGCTGATTAAACCGCACCCAAATCTGATTTCGGTCGTTAATGTTGAAATCGGTTTTAATCAGAAAAACGTCCTGCTGACGATTGATGTTGTAGGATTCGGTTTTCGGTCCGAGCAGAGCCTGAACGCTTGCCGGAGCAAACGGCAGCGAACGCAGCACGACCGGATTCGGCAGATTCGAGCGTTGACCTTCATACGCGCCGAAGAAAAAGATTTTATCTTTGCGAATCGGTCCGCCGAAGGTGCCGCCGAATTGGTTAATCTGTCCGGCTGGGCGCGGACGATTCGCCGCTACCAGCAGCGGATTGCGGGCATTGAGCGATTCGTCGCGGAAATATTCAAACGCGCTGCCCGTAAATCTGTTTGTGCCGGATTTGGTTACGACGTTGATGACCGCTCCGGCGGCACGTCCGAATTCAGCCGAAAAACCGTTTTGGTTAACTTGGAATTCCTTAACCGTATCAACCGAAAACTGCGACGGCGCACGTCCCGAACCAGTGCGTCCCGATGATTGACCGAAAAAGGTATTGTCCGAGTTTGTGCCGTCAATTTGTAAGCTGTTCAAAGTTCCCTTTTGACCGCCGACCGCCAAATCGCCCGAACGAGTCGGATCACGAACAACGCCGGGCGTAAGCGTGGCAAAATCTAAAAAGTTGCGTCCGTTGGTCGGCAGATTGATAACGCGGCGTTCATCAACAGTCGAAGAAATCGAAGTGCGCGTCGTTTCCACGCCCTGCCCCTCGGCGTTCACGTCAACGACGTTGACCGAACCGCCGACCGACAAAACGATTTCGAGCGTGTTTTTCGAGCCGACCGTAACTTTGACGTTTTCATAAGTCGAAGCGGCAAATCCCTGCACAGCGGTTGTTTCGACTTTGTAATTGCCCGGCGGCAAAAGCACGAAAACGAAATTTCCGTCATCGCCCGTGACGACGGTTTTGCCAAATCCGTTATCTTGATTGGTCGCCGAAACCGAAACATTCGGCACGACCGCGCCCTGCGGGTCAATGACGCGACCTTCGATGTTGCCGGTCGTCGCTTGCGATTGGGCAAACGCGCTTCCGGCAAACAGTAAAATTGCGATAAAAAACGGTAATATTTTCCGCATAATTATAAAAATTTCCTTTTAAATTGAATAGTATATGAATCGGAAGACCGCCCCGATTCGATTTGTATTTTTAAATGTTTTGAAGCAAACAAAAATGATATGACAGGTTAGACTTACGGGCAAGCTAAAATGATGATGTTCGCCATTAAATTTATGTGAAACGACTACGCGCTTTTTTACTTAATTTTCACTTTTTATCGAGCTGCTTTCGCCTTCGATCCACGTTTCGCCGTCGGCATAAACTTCCTTTTTCCAGATCGGAACAGTACGTTTTAGTTCGACGATGAGCCATTCACAGACTTCAAAAGCGGCGCGGCGATGCGGCGCGGCGACGGAAATAACGACGCTCGTTTCGCCGATTTCGAGTTTTCCCAAACGATGAACGATGCCGACGTTTTCGATCTCAAATCGCTCTTTTGCCTGACGAATGAGCTTTTCCATTTCTTTCAAAGCCATCGGTTCGTAGCCTTCGTAAACTAAATAGAGCGTTTCGCGCCCTTTCGTGAACTGCCGCACAAATCCGTCAAGCGTTACAATTGCGCCGCAATTAGCCGGAACGACGCGCCGCGCGATTTCGCCGACGTTTAAAGGTTCGGTCGTCAGTTCGTAAAAGTCATTTATCATTTGTCATTTGTCATTTGTCATCAGACGTTTTGGTAAATGTTAAATGTCCAATGATAAATGTATCTAGCCGCCGCTGACCGCCGTGAAAACAGCGAGTTCGTCGCCTTCTCTGATGATTTCTTCGCCGTTTGCGTATTCCTGATTGACGGCGAAAAGCAGTTTATGACCGGCAAGACGCGGAAATTTTTCGAGGATTTCGGCGAACGCTCCATTGGCTTTAGAATTTTCGGCGAGCGAAATTTCGATTTCCCTTTCGCCGGTTTCATCAGCCGTCGCGCCGAAAAATAAAACTTGAACTTTCATAATCGGTAAATCAATCTCTCGCGGATTCTTTCGGAATTTCGCCTTTGGTGACGCTTTGAAAAAAGTCCGTCATCCATTCTTCGCCGCTTTTTTCGGGGAAATTGTCCGCGTTCGTTTCAGCCCATTTGAGCGACGCGATTAAAGGAACGACATTCAGCCCGTTTACCGGTTTTTTCTGTCCTAATTCGAGAATATTTCCCATCGGTCGAACCGGAAGTTTAACCAAATCAATATTTTCTCTCGTCGGATTTTGACAGTTTTCCGCCGGACTCGTCACCAGATATTCGCGGCACGTCAGCGGTCGGTCGTTGTGAATTGAACAGGATTCATCAACTAAAAAAGGACACGGAATGCCTTCCTTAAAATAATCCGATAGCACTTCCAAAGTATTTTTATCGGAATATTCGGCGCAATTTTCAAATCTTTCAATCCATCCGGTTTCGGTAAAATGCGTTAAGGCTTTATTAAATCGCTCTTTCACTTCGCTTCGTCGCGGTTCGGGCATTTTCTCGACAAGTTCGGCGATGTCATACGCCTCGACTTCCGAAACCGCGACGAAATGACGACAACACGCGCCGCAGCCTTTTTTGCACGAAACGCTTTTGCCTTCGCTTTTTGCCGCCGCGACTCCGATTTCGACGTATAAATTCGTTATCTGCTGAAAAACCGGCAGCATTCTCTGCGGTTTGACCGGATTCGCCTGAACGGTCAACTCCATTTCAAAAAGATTGTTTTCAACCTGTAGTTGTATTTGACCCGTCACCCATTCGTCTTTTTCCATATCTCAAAATGTATAATTATAAAATTTTGATTGTGCGCGGATTTGACGAAACTCGATTATAAAATTTGCTTTTCACGTATAAAAAGTCGAGTCTTTATATTTGAGCAGTTCGCAATTACTACTTTATTTACCAAAATATTTCTCAAACATCTTTAATTGTTAATGCTTAATTATATTTTCTCTTCGACATATTTAAGGTAATTTCAAGCGAACTATTGTCGTTTCTCGAAATTTCTACCAATTTATCAGGATGCAAGGTTTTACCTTTTCCTCGTTTTAGTTCAATCTCGACAATCCATTTTCCTTCAGGAAGATTCATTGAAACGAAGGAATTGTTAAAGGCATCTTCTCTAGATAAATTTGTCGTTCCGCCTAACTGCCCCTTTTGATTTCTGACCGTGAACCGCACGTTTGCCGCATCTTCAAACGATGGCAACAATTTTTCTCCCAGTTCATTTAAAAAGTTAAATTTAACTTTTTGATAAACAGTTTGTATTTTTATATCACCGACATTAGCATTTTGCTTCGTTATTTTGACTCCCGCCAAGCTCGGAAAACTTTTATTTTTGCCTTCGTGCATTGTAAAAGGCGGCTCTATCGGAGTAATTGAATTTAACCTATCAATTGCGGAAGTAACAAAAAGATAGTAAAAATTACTGGAACAAGTTCTTCTGAGAATGAAATTACCGGAATCTTCGGGTTTGTTGATAACTATTATAGAATCAACATCATCTGTATAAGCTCCGCCAAAATATACCTCAGCGTTGGAAACAGGATTGCCGAAATCATTAATAACTCTGCCCTCAACCGAACAATCATCAGCTTTAGTTTCAATACAAAAAATAAAAGCAAATAAAAAAAATATTGATATTGTTGTTTTCATTATTTTGCCTTCTATAGTAGCTGTTAGAGTCGTTTTGAATTTCGCATTTTATTCCGAAAGTTTTATAAATGAACACAACAAATTTTCACGACAGATTTATTTAATTGCGCCTTCAATCGGACTTGATGCCGATGCGTAGAGGCGTTTCGGCATTCTGCCCGATAAAAAGCCGAGCCGTCCGGCTTGCACCGCTAGTTTCATCGCCGTCGCCATTTGCGCCGCGTCTTTGGCTTCGGCGATTGCCGTGTTCATTAAAATCGCGTCCGCGCCGAGTTCCATCGCAATCGCCGCGTCGGACGGAACGCCGACTCCGGCATCAACGA
>JALYQJ010000404.1 GCA_030855875.1 Acidobacteriota bacterium | reverse complement strand
CCCGAATTTACGGCGGATTATTTGATTATCAGAACGCGCGGCGGAAAATTCGTGACTCGCGGAACGATCAAACAAAACTACGATAATTTGCGTCTGCCGGTCGAAATCCAGCTTCGCAGCGAAGGCGAAGGCGGTTTGAAAACCGTCAAAGTCGAGGTTGACGAAACGAGTGCCGATTTCAATATCGAATCCGAAGGCAAACCGCTCGGCATCGTGATTGACCCGAATTACAAAATTCTGCGAATTTCGCCGGATTTGCGGATTTCTTCGATTGCGCGTCGCGGAATCGAGCAGTTCAAAGAGGGAAATTACGTCGAAGCGCAGCAGCAATTTGAAGCCGCGCTGAAACTCGACCGCTCGAATTCGTGGATTTATTATCATCTCGGTCTACTCTTTTTAGAACAGCGCAACTATGATCTGGCGATTGATAATTTCAAAGCGGCGTTAAGCGGAAGATTAGAACCGACGTGGCTGACAGTTTGGGCGAACATCAAAATGGGCAACGCCTACGACGCGAAAGGCGATAGAAACAGAGCAATTTCCGCGTATAAACGCGCCGAAACTCTTGGCGATAATTACGATAACGCGCAGGATGCGGTAAAAAAATATCAGGCGCAGCCGTTTGATCCGAAGGAAAAACAAACTACCGCTATCAAATAATTTTGATTTCCTGAAAAAAAAAGGCTGAATGATAAATTTATCATTCAGCCTTTTTTTGTCCATTGAGCAAATTTTAGAAATTTAATCGCAAAGCGAACTGAATCTGACGATTCGTTCCCAAACCGACCGTTCTTCCGACCGTTCCGTTGATAACGCCGAATTGTCCGACTCCGGTCGGGCTGAAAGGCTGTCCGGGCTGAAACGAAGTCGCCGTCGTTCCGAGACTGTTCGGCAGCACGGCGGGCGGATTGGCGAAATTCGCGCGATTAAACAGATTATATATTTCCGTGCGAAATTCGACGTTTGCACGCTCTGTAATTCCAAAACGCTTTTGCAGCGTTAAATCGAATTGATGAAAAGCCGGACCTTTCAGAAAATTGCGCGGAAGATTGCCGTAAGTTCCCGGTGCGGGCGTGGCGAACGCCGCCGGATTCAGGTAACGCAAATTGCCGTCGCCGATAGTCAGAAACGGATTAACGCCCGGAATCAAATCGGGTCGGCGCGTCGAGCGCGAAGCATTGCCGCCCGGCGTGTTGATGACACCGATAAAGCCGGAATTGAAAACGGTCGCGCTCGCCGTTGGCAGCGCGTTAACGACGAAACCGTTTGCCACATTCGTCGCCGCGCCCGGAGCCGTTCCCAAATTACAGCCCGCCGCATTGTTACAGACGAAAACCGTGTCCGGTCGGGTGATAAAGACGTTAATCGGACTTCCCGCGCGACCGTTGTAAACGCCGCCGATCTGGAAACCGCCGAGGAAAAAGTCGGCGATGCCGTTAAGCGCATATTTTCTGTTTTTGCCGAACGGCAATTCGTAAAGCGCGGTGATGTTTCCGCTGTGGCGAATGTCGAAGGTATTGTTGCCGAATTCTTCCGCAAAACTATACGGATTCTGCGCCGTCTGCGCTTCGTTCGAGCCTTGCGTGTTACCGACCGATTTGCCGTATTGATACTGCGCGTTGAGCGTCAAACCTTTGGTAAATCGGCGGTTGATTTGGATTTGCAGCGAGTCGTAACGGTCGCGTCCGCCGCTCGTTTTATAATCAATTTCGCCGAACGGCTGAAGCAGTCCTGCCGGATTATTGATAATCGTTCCGCTCGCCGCATCGAAACTTCTGCCGATAACATCGAACTCGCGGACAGTCGTCACGCCGGAAATCGCGCCCGGACAAGTTCCGTTCACCGGCGCGACCGAGCAGCGCGTAATCACGCCGACACCGGCGGGAAGCGGCGAATTGTTTAGGATAACGGCGTTGCCCGGCAGAATGCGGTTGGTGATGCTTCGCAAAAATAAATTGCGTCCCTGCGAACCGACGTAGCCGACTGTCAAAACCGTGCTGCCCGGAAGCTGCTGTTGAACCGACGCGCCGTATTGACCGACTCGTTCGGGAACGCGGTAGCCGTTGACATCGTAGGCGCGCGGCGTAAATCTCGATAAAGTTCCGCCGATTGTGGAAACGGCTGCGCCGGTCGTCGTCGCCAAGCCGTTAGCGATAACCGTCGAACTGCGGAAAACATTGCTTTCAATCGGCTGAATCAAATCTTCGTATTGTCCGGGACCGTAATAAATACCGCCGCCCGCGCGAAGAACGGTTTTGCCTTTCAAAAATTCCGGCGCCCACGTAATTCCCAAACGCGGTCCGAAATTATTTTTTGCTGTCTGATACAAAGGCGTGTCGCTCGGCAGAAGTTTTCCGCTCGCCGCATCGAAAATCACGGCGCGGTCGTCTTTTTCACGATTGACCGAATAAAATTCATAGCGCAGACCTAAGTTCAATGTGATATTCGGGCGAATGCGCCATTCGTCCTGTCCGTAACCGATTAAATAATGCTGGCGACCTTTGCTCAAGCCTTTAAACGGACGATTGATCGTCGTGATCGGATCGGTTTGGACATTGAAATTGCCGGGCTGCGACAAATCGCCGATAAACGCCGCCGTTAGATTGCGGTTCAAAAGAAAATCGGTCAGATTGCCGTAGCTGTATGTGATGCCGCCGAGCTGATCGAAATTAACGCGAATCATCCTAACTTCGCCGCCGAATTTGAAATTGTGATTGCCGCGCGAAATCGAGAGATTATCAATAAACGAATATGTCGAAGGGCGAATCGGCTGGGCGCGACCGTTTCCGGCGGAAGACTGGCGCGTCAAACCGCCGGGTTCGGTGAATCCGGTGGACGCGCCGCCGTTGACACCCGGACTGACGATATTTCCCGTCAGACGAAGCGATGTCAGCGTCAAATCAAAACCGCTCAAACCGCCGATTTCCGGCACGATTGTCAGCAAATCGGTCGGAGCGCGATTTACGCCGAATTTTGTTTCGTTAATGATTGAAGTTCCGTAAACCTGCGTTAAAGATGCGACGAAATTATCCGGCGTTTGTTTGGCGGAAATAAAACGTCCGCTCGTGCCGTCCGGCGAAAGCAGATCGCCCTGACTGCGCTGATAGCGACCGTAAAAACTGAAATTGTCGTTGATTTTATAATCAACACGTCCGCTGAATGCGTTTTCGTCAAGTTCGGCTGTGCGGTTTAATTG
>JALYQJ010000386.1 GCA_030855875.1 Acidobacteriota bacterium | reverse complement strand
GTTTGTTAGCTGGTTAAAGATTGATCCGGCGATAAGCTTATTATCGCGATTCATTCCTGATAATTCGCGAAATGTGAGTGTTATGCGAATGAATCTGCATAATCATAAGTTAGCCGCTTCGCAGTAGGTGCAGAATCGTGAATAATTCGAGAAAAGAAAAACTATGAGATTAATTTACTCGTTACAGTCATTGTCTTTGTCGCTACTGGTTTGGGATTCGGGCAAAGTGCGAAAAAGAATGATGCGATTGAACAAGAAATCAGAAAACTCGACGCGGCACAAGCCGATGCGGTTTTGCGCGGTGATCTGCCAGCATTAGATAAACTTTGGTCAGAAGATTCACAGTCAATAATCCATTTAACGAAATAGGTAAAGGAGACCGCATCCGCTCGGGCGCGCTTACATATTCTTCATTCGTCCGAGTGCCTGAATACATACAGGTTCACCAAAACACCGTCATCGTGATGGGGCGGGAAACAGTCGTGCCAAAGGGCAATTCTCCCGATGCGGGAAAAACTATCAACCGTCGCTATACACATATTTGGATGGAGAAAAAAGATAAGTGGCGTTTGATTGCGCGACACGCGAGCGTCATCTGCCAAAAGTGAATAGTGTAATGCTTTCAATCACGGGCGGCATAACAATGTGATGTAAGGCGTGAGCAAACCAAAAGGAGAAAAACTATGAAATTGATTCTACTTGCAACGGTCGTTGTCTTTGTCGCCACCGGTTTGGTGTCAGGGCAGAGCGTAAAACAAAACGATACGCTTGAACAAAAAATCAGAAGTCTTGACATGGCGCAAGCCGAGGCGATGCTTCGTATGGACAGACCGGCATTAGAAAAACTCTGGGCAGAGGATTTCACCACTAATTCTCCACGCAATCAGATAATTAAAGGGAGAAAAGAACTCTTTGAGACATTGCGAGCCGACAACGTTAAATATTCCTCATTGGTTAGAGACATTGAGTATGTAATGGTTCACGGGAACACTGTCATCGTGATGGGGCTGGAAACAATTATACGAACCGGCGATATTCCGCTGTCGGGGCAAACCGTGCGCCGCCGCTTTACGAATGTTTGGATGAAGAGAAAAGGAAAATGGCAGGAGGTTGCGCGGCACGCCAACGTCATCTGTCAAAACTAAAGGGCGATACGTGCTTTCAAGTTACGGGCGGCATAACAAGTAAAATCGTGCGCGGGAACGTATTTAAGATTCAGAAACTTTAGGGAGAATACTATAGAAGAAAATACTTTTACTCGTGCTTCTTGTTTCCGCGCTGTTCTTCGGCTTTGAGCGATTGTCAGAAACTCAAACAAAGCCTGATAAGACTCTATCGGAGCAAGATAAAAACAAACCCAAAATCGTTGCGCTCAAATCCGGTGAACCCGCTGAACTTGCATATGATGCGGGAACGGCAAGGTTTTTAGTCAATAGTGAAGATACGGGTGGTGCGTGGTCACTTATCGAAGTAAAGGAAATGCCCGGCTACAAAACGAATTTGCACCGGCACAACAATACGGACGAAGCGTTTTATGTGCTGGAAGGAGTGCTAACCATCAAAGTTGCTGACAAAACATATGAATATCCTGCCGGTTCATATGTTTTAGTCCCGCGAGGAACAGCACACGCACAAGGAAATTTTGGAAAAGTTCCGGTCAAGGTTCTAATAACATTTACGCCAGGCGGATTTGAACAATCTTTCAAAGACAGAGTGGAACTTTTCAAGACGGTAAAACCTGATAATCCTAATTTTAGAAAGATGCGAGAGGAGCTTACGAAAAAGAGCAAGGTTGACGTAGAGCGGTTAGCCTTAGGCGACTGGCTCAATCAAAAATAATTTTAGGCGAATATCGCCGCAATCACGGGCGGCATAACATTTCGCGTTGTTTTCGGCTATAGGATTTTATACAAGATTTAAAGGGAGAAAGCTATGCAAACCAAACACAAATTCAACCGTTCACTTTTCGGCTTCGGGCTAATGATTTTCCTATTCGCCGTTTCGATTTCGGCGCAAACGACCGCATTTACTTATCAAGGCAACCTGACCGACGCGGGCAATCCGGCGAGCGGCAATTATTTGCTGCAATTCAAATTGTTTGACGCGGCGGCGGGCGGCACGCAAATCGGCGCGACCGTTGACAATGTTTTCGTGACCGCGACGGCAGGCGTTTTCAACACGCGGCTCGATTTTGGCGCGACACCGTTCACGGGCGCAGACCGTTTTCTGGAAATCAGCGTCAAGAAAAACGCGGGCGATGCGTTCACGGTTTTATCGCCGCGCCAGCAGATCGCTTCGTCGCCGTATTCGATTCGCACTTTGAGCGCGGCGCAAGCCGATGTCGCGCTCGATTCACAAAAGCTCGGCGGCGTTGATGCAAGTCAATATGTGACGACTTCGAGCGTCGGAAATTCATTTATTAGAAATTCGACGACGCAGCAAGCCGCCAACTTTAACATCTCCGGCAGCGGCATCTTCGGCGGCAGCGTCGGTATCCGAACTAATTCGCCGCAGTCGCCGCTGTCTGTGTTTGCCGCTGATTACGGTTTTACGCAAACAGACGGCAACGTCACGGTCGGTTCTTTTGTTAACTCCACATCATTTGGCACGGGCGCCGGTTGGTACGGCACGCGGTCTAATCATCCGCTCTCTTTTTTTACCAATGACAGTTCAGCGCAGATGACCGTGGCGACCAACGGCAACGTCGGCATCGGCACCGGCGTATCCAGTCCCGCGACTCGATTGGCGTTGAACGGCGGACCGGTGTGGACATCCAACGGGTGGGCAGGCTCGCTGTCTATGGGGAACGCTTCCGCTATCGGTTGGGAACCGAACGCTTCGGGTCAGCGATTCGGTATCGGTCAAACAACCGGCGGGCTATATTTCTTCCGCACCAATAGCGCGTTCGGCACAAACGGCAGTCCGTCAAACTACGATATGCAAATTACCGATACCGGCAACATCACGCAGCCAGTTGCCGCAAACGGTTTGGTCAAGGCGATGATCTACGTAAACCCATCCTTACCGGCTGACCAATATGTCGTCCGCTGCTATAACGGCATTACAAACTCATCCACCGGAAGCTGCGGGTTTAGCATGACTAGAACCTCCACAGGTCAATACCTAATTAACTTTGGGTTTCAAGTCAATAATCGGTTTTTTTCACTTACTACATTTACTTCTTTGCTCAATGGAGGTGCAAATACAGTTCCGAGTAATGCGAATACGGTGGCTGTCGGAATATACGACAATTTTGCTAACGAATTTGCGGACACTGCATTCTACTTAATTGTCTATTGACGCATTCGGCAGCATTCAGCCGGTGACACGCCCCGCTCTTGCGCCGCGTCCAACGCGAAATCGTTTTTCGGGAGATCAGCGGCTTTTGGAATCCGACGGGCGAAATCGAAATCTGGAACATATATAAAAAGTGTGCGGTCAAAACGGAGGTGAACAATGAGTATTCAGAAAATTAAATTTATCGCGGCGTTGGCGGTGATGATTTTTCTATCCGTAATCGTTTCCGCGCAATCGGGCGGCACATTCACCATCAGCAAATCCGTCATCGCGGGCGGCGCGTAAAACGAAAACCGCAAAAGGAGAAAAGAATATGAAAACATCAATTTTTCAGAGCAAAGTTCTATTCGCGTTCGCGCTGATGATTATCATTTCTGTAATTCAAGCGTCGGCGCAAACAACCGAGTTTGCTTATCAGGGAAAGTTGACCGACGGCGGAAATGCAGCGAGCGGCACTTATCAAATGCAGTTCGCTTTGTTCGATGCCGTATCTGCCGGAACGCAGAGCGGCGCGACGCTCACCTTTGACGGCGCGGGAGCGAATCCGGCGGCGGTCAGCGTCGTCGCCGGCGCGTTCACCGTCTCGCTTGATTTCGGCACGAGTCCGTTTGCGGCGGGCGCAAATCGTTGGTTGGAGATTCGCGTGTTTAATACGGCGACGAGTGCTTACGTTACTTTAACGCCGCGCCAGCAATTGACCGCAGCGCCTTATTCAATTCGCTCTTCGTCGGCGAACGCGGCTGATTCACTGTCGGGCAATTGCGTTTTGTGCGTGACCAACGCGCAGATAAATTCGGTTGACGGCTCGAAAGTGTCGGGCGGTGTCGCGCAAGCCGCCAATGCGACTAATGCCGTGACCGCCGGTAATGCATTGAATCTCGGCAATATTCCGGCGAGCGGTTATCTGCCGACGACCGGCGGAACCGTTACCGGCAGTTTAACCGTCAACGGGGTTTTGAGCGGAAACGGTTCGGGTTTGACCAATCTTCCCGGCATCGGCGGTTTTTCGTGGCAGGAGATAACGGGAACATCCGTGCAGGCTCAATCAAATCGTGGTTACACGGCTAACAACGACAACGCACAGGTTACCGTAACTCTTCCGTCTGCACCGAATGTCGGCGACATTGTGCGGGTTTCCGGCGCGGGCGCGGGCGGCTGGAAGATTGCTCAAAATGCCGGTCAAACCATCTACGGAGTTAATTTTGACTTTTCCAAAGGCTGGACACCGCGCGAAAGCAACAGACAATGGAATTCGGTCGCATCGTCCTCTGATGGAGCAAAACTAGCTGCCGTTGTGTACGGCGGACAGATTTATACTTCAATTGATTCGGGAGCGAATTGGACACCGCGCGAAAGCAACAGAAATTGGCAAGCGGTCACATCGTCAGCGAACGGCTCCAAATTGGCTGCCGTTGTGCAGAGCGGACAAATTTACACTTCAGTTGATTCGGGCGCGACTTGGACGCCGCGCGAAAGCAACAGAAATTGGCAAGCGGTAACATCGTCCCTTGACGGAACAAAACTGGCTGCCGTTGCATTTGGCGAACAGATTTATACTTCAATTGATTCGGGCGCGACCTGGACACCGCGCCAAAGCGGCAGACAATGGAATTCGGTCGCATCGTCAATCGACGGAACAAAATTGGTTGCCGTTGCGAACATCGAACCGATTTATACCTCAGTTGATTCGGGGGTGACTTGGACACCGCGCGCAGGTATCGAAAATTGGAAAGCGGTCGCATCTTCCTCCGACGGAACAAAATTGGTTGCCGTTGTGCAGAGCGGACAGATTTACACCTCAGTTGATTCGGGCGCGACTTGGACGCCGCGCGAAAGCAACAGAAATTGGCAAGCGGTAACATCGTCCCTTGACGGAACAAAACTGGCTGCCGTTGTGTCCAACGGACAGATTTATACCTCTATTAGTTCAGGAGTGACTTGGACACCACGCGAAATTGTCAGAAATTGGGATGCGGTCACTTCGTCTTCTGACGGAGCGAAACTGGTTGCGGTTGTGTCGGGCGGACAGATTTATACGACGTACTCCAACTCTACAATTGGCGTTAACGGTTATTTATCCGGCAATATTCTGTCAGCCGTCGAACTGCAATACGTTGGCGGCGGAAAATTTATCTGGCTTAGTCACGAAGGTGAGATTTCCGCTTTTTAAATTATCCATCGAGCAACATTTTTCTTTGCCTGATTGAGCAGTTCGACAGTGCCGGTGAAGTGTCGCAGGGAAAAAACACAAATGAAATTACAAATGAAATTATTAATTGGTTTGTTCATCACGCTCGTCATTTTCGCCGCGAACATTTCGGCGCAAACAACCGAGTTTGCTTATCAAGGCAGGTTGACCGACGCGGGCAATCCGCCGACTGCCGTCTATCAAATGGAATTTAAGTTGTTCGGTTCGGCGGGCGGCGCAGACCAAATCGGCGCGACCTTTTCAAATTCGAGCGTGTCCGTCATGACAGGCAATTTCAATGTCAGGCTTGATTTCGGCGCGGCGGCTTTCGACGGCGCGGACAGATTTCTGGAAATTGCCGTCAAACGAAATGCGGGTGACCCGTTCACCATTTTGACTCCGCGTCAAAAAATCAATTCCGCGCCGTTTTCGATTAAAGCTCTGAATGCGGCAACTGCCGATAACGCAACTCAGCTTGGCGGTGTTAATTCGACACGCTTTGTCCAGTCGGATGCAGGTGGAAATGTCAACCTCGGCGGAAATTTGACTGTAAGCGGCACGACCAGTTTTGACACGGTAAATGCCTCGACACAGTTTAACCTCGGCGGTCAGCGCGCGCTCACCTCGGACAGTTCCGGCAATCTTGTACTCGGGCTTAATTCCGGCGATGTGCCCACTCCAAAATCTGTGGCAGACGGCTTCGGCAGGTCAAACCTCAATGCGGCAACCCCGGTCTACAACACTTTTCTGGGTAATCTTGCCGGATTTAGTAATAACATGGGATCAGGAAATGCCTTCGTGGGATATGCATCCGGTTATCGAAATATGCTCGGAAATTCTAATTCGTTTATTGGAGCTTTCGCCGGTCTATATAACAACGGCTCGGAAAACAGTTTTTTTGGAAACGCAGCCGGATGGCAGAATACGACCGGCGAGCAGAATATTTTTCTCGGGGCGCAGGCGGGCAGTAATAACACGACAGGTAAACGAAACACAATCACCGGCTTTAACAGCGGCGGCGGCTGCAATGTTTCTGCCTGCGGTTTTCTGATGACCGGAGACGATAATGCGTTTTACGGCTATCTGTCAGGACTGAAGGGAACGACTGGTTCTCGAAATTCATTTTTCGGCGGCAATTCGGGATTGAATACCTCAACAGGCAATGCTAATGCCTTCTTCGGCGCAAGCGCGGGCGAGAAAAACACGACCGGCACGGATAATGCTTTCTTCGGCACAAGCACGGGCGAGAACAACACGACCGGCAGCAACAATTCATTTTTCGGACGCGATGCCGGACGCAATAACACCGCGAGCGGTAATTCGTTCTTCGGCTTTCAAGCGGGAAACGCAAATACGAGCGGCGCGTTCAACTCTTTTTTCGGCAACAGAGCCGGGCTAAAAAATACGAACGGACTCGGAAATTCGTTTTTTGGAGATGATGCGGGCGGCAACACTACAATCGGCAACACTAACGCCTTTTTCGGAGGTAGCGCAGGCTTTAATAACATCGGCGGCAGCAACAACGCCTTTTTCGGGAATCTGGCTGGACTAAACAATACGGCTGGCAGCAACTCGTTTTTCGGGGCGAATGCCGGTTTCGGCAACATATCAGGCAGCGGTAATGTTTTCGTCGGGTTGAACTCCGCTTTGAACAACACGAGCGGCGGCAATAATGTCGCCGTCGGGAATTTAGCAGGACAGGATAATGTGTCGGGCGGCAGCAATAC
>JALYQJ010000378.1 GCA_030855875.1 Acidobacteriota bacterium | reverse complement strand
GCTGCTTCGCCAAACAACCTTCACAACTATTGACTCCATAATCTGTATTTCTCGGCTCTTGATAACTCACTTCTCAAAGAAATGTCTAATCAAAAGATTTTCTCTAACTTTTTACTGAGGCATTACTTTCTTTCGTAGACGGCTATAAAAAATCCGTCCATTTCATCTCTCGGCGGAAAAGTTCGGACGAAATTTTCGGCGGTCATAAATCCTTCCGGTAAATCGGGTTTGATTAAATTGAAATATCTATTTTCCGCCAGAAAATTTTGGCAGACCGCTTCGTTTTCTTCGGTTTCGAGCGAACAAGTCGAATAAATCAGTTTTCCGCCTTTCTTAACCAGCTTTGATGCGTTTTGCAGGATGACAAGTTGTTTGGCGGAAAGTTCCGCAAAATCTTTTTCGTTCAGAAAATAACGAATTTCCGGGTTATGCCGGATCGTTCCGGTTCCCGAACACGGCGCATCGAGCAAAACGCAATCAAATCTTTCATCGGCAAAAGGCAAAGATTTTTCCGCGTCGTATTGCGCGATATTCACGAAATCAACTGCTTGTCGGCGGCAATTCTCGCGCAAAAAAGCAACTCTCTGAATATGTATGTCACCGGCAATTAACAAATTTTGAATTTTGAATTTTGAATTTTGAATTGCAATCTGCGTCGTTTTGCTGCCGGGCGCAGCACAAACATCTAAAAAACTTTCGTCCTTCTTTAAGCTGATTATTCGCCCGACTAACTGCGAGCCTTCGTCCTGAAAATAAATATCGCCTGTTTCAGCAAGAATGTGAAGTTCAGCATCGTATTTCGCGGCGATAAAGCAATTTTCGACGTATTTTGATTTTTCATATTTACTTTCAATCTCGCTTAAAATCTTACTTTGCTCCTTTGCAGTTTTGCGGGAAAATTGCCCCGTCAAACGAAACGAATTTTTTGGAATTTGATTGTTTGCAGTCGCCAATTTCTTTGTTTCTTCAACTCCGAATTGCTTGATCCATTTTTCAATCAGCCAGCGCGGATGCGAGGTTTCAATTGATATTTTTTCAATTTCATCGGCAAACGTCAATTCTATTTTTTCGCGGGTCGCACGGCGCAAAACGGCATTTACAAATCCTTTCGCCGAAGTTTTTTTCGCTCTTTGAACGAGATTCACCGATTCGTTTATTGCCGAATACGCCGGAATTTTGTCGAGATAAAACAATTGATAAAGCCCGATTCGCAAAGCAATTTTTATCGCCGCGTCGAGTTTTTTATTGTTTGTAAAATTTTCGATTATTCTGTCGAGATAAATTTGACGGCGCAGAACGCCGAGCGTTATTTCATGACAAAGAGCGCGGTCGTCCGGCGCGAGTTTTTCTTCCGCTACAGGCAGAAGAACCGACGAAAACGCTTTTTCCGCTTCGATTTTCGTGAGAATCTCAAACGCCGCCGTTCGCGCCGGAGAAATTTTTATCGCTTGTTGCTTTTTCGATCTTGTTTTTAAAATCATTTTTTAACGCAAAGACGCAAAGGGAAAACAAATATTTATATTATGATTTTTAACTTAAAAAACTTAGCGCCTTTGCGCCTTTGCGTTAAAAATTCGCCGCTTTTCACTTAACCCAATTTATCGCCGACCTGAAATTTAATGCCGTTGAGAAAATCTCGCGTCGCCATTCGTTTTTTGCCTTCGAGCTGCAGTTCGTCAATTTGCAAAACGGTTTCATTTCCGCAGGCGACGTAAAGTTTATCGCCCTTCGCTTCGATAATTAAACCGTTTCCCGGCTTGGATTGTTCGATGATAACGGCTTTCGCCTTTGTAATCGTCAATTTCTTTTCCTGATATTTTGTGTAACTCGTCGGAAAAGGTTGGAAACCGCGAACGCGATTTGAAATTTCCCGCGCCGCCAAACCCCAGTCAATCGCGCCGTCTTCTTTTTTCATCAGCGGCGCAAGCGTCGCTTCGTCGTGATTTTGCGGCTGAACAGTAAGCTCGTCGCGCATCGCCAGCGTTTCCGAAATCAAATCCGCGCCGAGAAACGCTAATCTTTCCATCAATTCAATCGCCGTTTCATCTTCGCCGATTTCCGTTTCTCTCTGCAAAAGAATTCCGCCCGTATCAAGTCCCGCG
>JALYQJ010000370.1 GCA_030855875.1 Acidobacteriota bacterium | reverse complement strand
CGACGACGACGACGCGGGCGTTTTGCAAAATTTCTCTTTCCGATAAAATGCGGTGAATTCCCGCCACGCCCGCGTCCCAGATTCGTTTCACCTGATTGCCCATCGTTTCCGCCGTCAGCGCGGCTTCTTCGGCGACGGGAATGTCGCTCGTTCCGGCGGTGACGACGGCGATTTCGCCCGCGCCGCGTTCGGTTTTATCACGAAAAAGCCTGATTATTTTCGCCGATTCGTGCCATTCGGCATCGGTTCGGACGTTGCGGATTTCGCCGAAAACATCGGCGTTCGTTCTCGTTATCAAAACATTCGGGACGCGCTCGACGAGCTTTTCAAAAATCCCGACGATTTGTCCGCGCGTTTTCCCCTGCCCGAAAATTACTTCCGGGAAACCCTGTCGTTCGGCGCGGGCGTGGTCAACGCGGGCGTAACCGATATTTTCGTAAGACAGATTTTTTAATTTGTCGGTCGCCGTTTCGGTTGAAATTTTATTTTCGGCGTGCGCGGCTAAAATTTCTTCAATCTCGCTTGTTGTCATACACCAGAGTTTACGCGCCGCGCCGCTTTAAAACAAAAAAGGTGAATGAAATCCGCCGTTTTTCCCTTTTAACAGAGAAAAACGATTAGCCTGATAAACCGACATATTTATTACCGGTATAATGCAAGCGGCAGTAAAAGTAATGAAGAAACGGTTGCTGTTGCAGCAATCAAAATAGCCGCGTAAGGCAAATCCGGGAATCAGACCCGAACATCAAAATCGAAATTCCCGACTTGAGCCAAATCAAATAAAATATTGTTGTTGAATAGCCGTGAACCTCTCTCGGTTCACGGTATTTGTCGTCAAACGACTTTGACGACACTTGATTTTTTCGGGTTTAGCTTTATAATCGAAATTTCCCCATTGGCTGGGTAGCTCAGCTGGTTAGAGCGCGGGATTCATAACCCCGAGGTCGAGTGTTCAAGTCACTCTCCAGCCACCATTATTTTCAGCGACTTACAGCAAATCTCGCGCCTGTCTTTTATTTTCCGTTAGCAATTCGTTACTAAAATCCGAATTTATATCCGAATCCGTCGCGTGGGTGTAACGAGCCGTCATCCGAGTATCGGTGTCAAAATAATATTCTCAAGCGGAATCTAAACTGCAAATCACAATCAAACTTAATCTTTTTGAGAAACGGCTGCTTTGTCTTTTTAAATAAGGAAAGTATTTTGTTATGCCCCGGTCTAATTCACAAGACGAAAAAGAAATAACCGTTGCTGACCTTTATCCTCAACTGACATCAATCTGGCAATCAACACCCTGCAAGCGATGCCGAACGGCGGGAAACTCGTTTTCCGCACATTTCAAAAAGAAAATAAGTTGTATATTGAAACGGAAGATACCGGCGGCATCAATGAGACGACAAAACCGAAAATTTTCGACCGGTTTTTTACCACCAAAGACAAAGGTTTGGGTTTGTCGGTCGTCTGTAAAATAGTTAGCCGGTATAACGCGCGGATTGAAATATTCAATACATCAAAGGGAACAAAGTTTTTGTTGACATTTAGTTTTTGAATTTATTAAGCCTCCAACAACTTTAATTCGTCAATGATAAATAAAGCCAGTTATTTGAAAGAATGTGGAAAATGGAATTAAAAGGAAAATGAGTTTGCAAAGATTACGCCTAACCATCGGCGGCGCGGTTCAAGGAGTCGGTTTTCGTCCGTTCGTTTACGCTCTGGCGCGTCTCGGCAAATTATCGGGTTTTGTCGGCAATGAAAGCGGCGGCGTTTTCGTCGAAATTGAAGGCAAACAAGCGGATTTGCAGAATTTTCTTCGCCGTCTGCGTGAAGACGCGCCGCCGCTTTCGCACATTACCGAAATAAAAACCGAAGAAATCAAAATTCAAAACGACAAGACTTTTCGGATTGTTGAAAGCGAAAGTCGCGCCGATGAAAACACGCTCGTCTCGCCTGATGTCGGCGTTTGCAAAGATTGTTTACGGGAACTTTTTGATCCGCGCGACCGGCGTTTTCGTCATCCTTTTATCAACTGCACGAATTGCGGAACGCGCTTCACCATTATCAAAGATATTCCTTACGACCGCCCGAACACGACGATGAGCCGGTTTGAAATGTGTGAATTGTGCCGCAACGAATATGAAAATCCATCGGACAGACGCTTTCACGCGCAGCCGAACGCTTGTAAAAATTGCGGCGCAAAACTTTGGTTAGTCGGCAGAAATGGAAAACAAATTTACGATGAAGACGCTATTCTGGCGACGCAAAAAGTTTTGTCCGAAAACGGAATCGTCGCGGTCAAAGGAATCGGCGGTTTCCATCTCGTTTGCGATGCACGAAACGACGCGGCTTTGCGAATTTTGCGTGAAAGAAAAGGCAGAAGTGATAAACCGTTTGCCGTGATGTGCAGAGATTCGGCGACGGCAAAAAGTTTGGTCGCTATTAACCGGGCAGAACTAAAATTACTGAACTGTAAAGAACG
>JALYQJ010000355.1 GCA_030855875.1 Acidobacteriota bacterium | reverse complement strand
TTGTCTATCAGCAGCAGGAAGGACGCGGCATCGGCATCATCAACAAAATTCGCGCTTATGCCCTGCAGGACAAGGGAGCGGATACAATTGAAGCCAACGAGCGATTGGGTCTGGATGTTGATTTACGACGCTACGAACAATCCGCCGAAATTCTGCTTGATCTGGGTTTAACCAGTGTTCGTTTGATGTCGAACAATCCTGAAAAAATTCGCGCGTTGAGAAACAACGGATTAGAAATTGTCGAGCGCGTGCCGCTTTCCATTGAATATCACCAAAATCTGACACGCTATTTGAAAACAAAGCGCGACGAAATGGGGCATCTTATAAACTTGCCGGAAGAATTTTATGATTAAGAAAGTCGAACAAAGCCGGTCGTTAATTTGTATATGGTTTCAGCAACTTATTTTTGATAACTGACACGCCAGATTTTTTTCGCGCCATCGTCAGCAATCAGCAGCGAGCCGTCGGAATTGACGAGCAAACCGACGGGTCTGCCCCAAACTTCGTTGGAATCTTCATTCGGCAGCCAGCCCGACACAAAATCTTCGTATTCATTTCCGACGAGTTTTCCGTTTTTGAAGCGGACGCGAATAATTTTGTAGCCAGTCAGTTTTTGACGATTCCAAGAGCCGTGAAGCGCGACGAACGCATCGCCCTGATAATCTTTCGGAAACATTTTTCCGTTGTAAAAAGTTATTCCTAAAGCGGCGGAGTGCGACGTTACCAAGACATCAGGAACGATTGATTTTTTTACTAATTCGGGATTTTCGCCTTTGCGTCGCGGTTCTTCGTTTTGTCCGATATAAGCGAATGGAAAGCCGTAAAAACCGCCGTCTTTGACCGATGTCACGTAATCGGGAACGAGATCATCGCCGAGTCCGTCGCGTTCGTTGACCGCCGTCCAAAGTTCTCTTGTTGCCGGATTAAACGCCAGACCAATCGGATTTCGCAAACCGGAAGCGAAAATTCGATGATTTTTTCCGTCCGGGTCATAGACTGAAATTGCGGCGCGGCGCGGATCGGTTTCGACTTCGGCATTTGTTTCCGAACCGATTGAAACGTAAAGTTTTTTGCCGTCCGGCGAAAATATCAGGTTGCGCGTCCAATGCTGATTATAGCCGCCGCGCGTCAGTTCGATGAGTTTTTCCGGCGCGGCTTCGGCTTTCGTCTGCCCGTTTTTATATTTGAAACGCACGACCGAATCAGTGTTGGCGACGTAAAAATAATCTTTCCAAAACGCCATTCCGAACGGCTGCGCGAGATTTTCGGCAAACGTAAAACGCTCGTCCGCCGTTCCGTCTTTGTTTGTATCGCGCAAAACGATTATCGAATTCGCCCGCGAATCAGCCACAAAAACGTCGCCGTTCGGCGCGAGCGTCATCCAGCGCGGATATTTGAAATCGCCTTCGGCGTAGACATTGACGCGAAAACCTTTCGGCAACTTTAAGGTCGAATCGGCGTTTTGCGCGACGACTTTTGAATTTCGCCGTGCGCTTTCGGTGGCGAAAGGCGCGGGCAATTCTTCGGGTTTTATTTGAAAAGTCTGCGCTTTATCAAAAAATTCGATTTTCGGCGCGGATGCAGACGGCGGTTTTGCGTCCTTCGGCATTTCCTTTGCCGCTTCTTTCACCGACGGGCGATTTTGACAAATGCCGAACGTCAAAGACGCTGAAAAAATCAGCGCAACGCTTGAAAATCTTTTAAAAAAGTTCGTAATCATTTATTATTTCCCTTATTCTTCCCTTATTATTTTTTTGCAATTTATGCCTGAAATTTTGTCGCTCGATATTCAGAATAAACAACCGACGCGCCCGAACACAAGTTTCGTCGGCGAATCGGGCGAACGTATCGCCGCCGAATTTTTAGAAAATCAAGGCTTCCGGCTCGTTTTATCGAACTTCAAAGTTCCGGTCGGCAGAAACAGCCGGGATGCAATCGTTACCGGAGAAATTGACTTAATCGCGCTCGACGGCAACACGATTTGTTTCGTCGAAGTAAAAACGCGCTCGTCCGACGATTTCGCGTCGCCGCTCGCGGCGGTTGATCTGCGTAAACAGCGTCAAATCACGAGAACGGCGCGGGTTTACCGGAAAGTTTTTAATCTGCACGGCGCAAGATTTCGCTACGATGTCGTTTCCATCATTTTAACCAATGGAAAAGAGCCGCGCATCGAGCTTTTCAAAAATTTCTGGACGGAAGCGAAGTTTCGCAAAAAATCGTGGATTGAGGAAATTCGGTGAATTTTATCGGAAACTTTGATTTGCATTTTACCGTAAGAAGTCCTGAAACCTAATCCAAACCGCTTTTTCAATGAAACAATTTCAGGAGAATATTTTATGAAACGATTTTTGATTTTCGCTGCTGTTTTACTATCCGTAACGACTTTTTCTATGAACACGAACGCACAACTGCCGCCGCTGATTGACCGCGAAATATTTTTCGGCAACCCGGAATTTGCCGGAGCGCAGATTTCGCCCGACGGCAAATACATCGCTTTTTTGAAACCGTATAAAGATACGCGCAACATTTGGGTCAAACGCACCGAAGAACCGTTCGCGGCGGCGCGTCCTTTGACCAACCGCACCGACCGACCCGTTCCCGGATTTTTCTGGTCGCGCAACGGGAAATACATTTTATTTACACAGGACAAGGGCGGCGACGAAAATTACAACGTCTATGCCGTCAATCCGGCGGACAAAAACGCCGACGGCGCGGACGTTCCGATGGCGCGAAATCTGACCGACGCGAAAGGCGTTCGCGCGATGATTCAAGCCGTTCCGAAATCAGACCCGGACGCGATTTACGTCGGTTTGAACGAGCGCGACAAAGCGTGGCACGATCTTTATAAAGTAAAAATCTCGACCGGCGAACGCACCTTGATTTCCGAAAATAAAGACCGGCTGCAAGGAATGATCTTCGACAATGCCGATAAAATAAGGCTTGCCGTGCGTTCGGCGCAGAACGGCGACACGGAAATTCTGAGAATTGACGAGAGCGGCAAAGCGGCGAAAATTTATTCGTGCGATGCTTTTGAATCGTGCGCTCCGGTTCGTTTTCATAAAGACAACAAGCGCGTTTATCTGCAAACGAACAAAGGAAACGCCGATTTGATCGAACTCGTTTTGATGAATGCGGAAACCGGCGCAGTCGAAAAAGTGGAAAGCGATCCGCTCGGCAAAGTTGATTTCGACGGCGCGAATTTTTCGGACTTGAGCGACGAAATCATCGCTACAAGTTACGAAGACGACCGCGTGCGAATTTACTGGAAAAATAAAGATTTCGAGAAGGATTACAACACGATCAAAAAACGGCTCGGCGACCGCGAAATCAGTTTTACCTCAAGCACGAAGGACGAAACGAAATTCATCGTTTCAACTTACAGCGACGTTGATCCGGGAACCGTCTGGCTTTATGACCGAAAGACGAAAAATCTTTCGACGCTTTATCAAGTCCGCGAAAAGATTGATAGAAAAGCTCTCGCGCCGATGACCTCCGTTCGTTATAAATCTTCCGATGGTCTGGAAATTCCCGCTTATCTGACCGTTCCGAAAGGCATTGCGGCGAAAAATCTGCCCGTCGTCATCGTTCCGCACGGCGGACCGTGGGGACGCGATTCGTGGGGTTACAATTCGATGGCGCAGTTTCTCGCCAATCGAGGCTACGCCGTTTTGCAGCCGAATTTTCGCGCTTCGACCGGCTTCGGCAAGAAATTTTTGAACGCCGGTAACAACGAATGGGGACAGAAAATGCAGGACGATATTACGTGGGGCGTAAAATATCTCGTCGAACAGGGCATCGCCGATCCGAAACGAGTCGGAATTATGGGCGGAAGCTACGGCGGTTATGCGACTCTCGCCGGTGTGACATACACGCCCGACACTTACGCGGCGGCGGTCGCCATCGTCGCGCCGTCGAATCTGCAAACTTTGCTTGAGGCGATTCCGCCGTATTGGGAAGCGATTCGCACCGTGTTTTACAAACGAATGGGCGACCCGAACACGCCCGAAGGCTTGGCGCAGATGAAACGACAATCGCCGCTTTATTCGGCTGACAAAATCAAAACGCCGCTGCTCGTCGTGCAGGGCGCGAACGATCCGCGCGTCAACAAACGCGAAGCCGATCAAATCGTCATCGCGCTGCGCGAGCGAAATTACCCGGTCGAATACATCGTCGCGCCCGATGAAGGTCACGGTTTCGCGCGTCCCGTAAATAATATGGCGATGTTTGCGACGGCGGAGAAATTTCTTGCCAAACATCTCGGAGGGCGTTTTCAGGAAACGATGACACCGGAAGTCGCCAAGCGTTTGCAGGAAATCACGGTTGATCCGAAAACCGTTTCATTGGCGAAAAAAGCCGATATGTCCGCCGCGTCGGGCGCAAATGTTTCCGGCAAATGGAAAATGACAGCCGACGCGGGCGGTCAGATGCTTGAAGTTACGCTCGATTTGCAGCAAAAAGGCGCGGATTTCGGCGGCAAATTGTCTTCGATGCACGCCAACGGAACCATCGAAAACGGTAAAGTCAGCGGAACCAATTTCACCGGAACGGCAAAAATCGAAGTTCAGGGACAAATGATGGAACTGAAAATGGAAGGCAAAATGGAAGGCGACAAAATGACCGGAAATCTTTCCGGCGTGGGACTTCCCGAAATTGCGTTTACGGCTGCCAAATCAAATTAAAATGCGAATCAGTAGTTGAAATAAATATTGAAATAACGAGCCTGTAAAATAAATTGGCTTTCCCTTGCGCCTTTGCGTGAAACGCTTTCTCACGCAAAGGCGCAAATGAAAGAATTTAAGCGATTAACGAAATTTTCAACTAATTTATAGGC
>JALYQJ010000350.1 GCA_030855875.1 Acidobacteriota bacterium | reverse complement strand
TGACGAAAAAAGCGACGATGTAAATAATTATCGAGAAAACATTCCGCAGCAGCGACGAAATTTCGGATTGCGCCGAACTGCGAAAAGCCGCGCCGAATATCAAAAAGTCCAAATAACGAATAATGGAGATTGCCAGCGTCATCCATAAAACTATTTTGATAATCCTCAAAAAATTCTCGAACAAAACCGTCGCCGTTACGCCCATATTCGAGTCAGTCGCGCCGAAAAATGACGCGATGTAATTTTTCAAAGGCAATTCGACAAACGGAAAAACGATCAGGATCAGAATAATCGTGGCGGCAAGTCCGACAAAGAAAATTGATTTTTTTCGCAGTTCAGAAGCAAACATAAAGATTCAGGATTCAGGATTCAGGATTCAGGATTCAGGATTCAGGATTTAATACTTTAAATCGAATAATCCTAAATCCTGAATCCTAAACTCAAATTGGAGTTAAAACATATCAACTATCGTTTTTCCAATCATCATCAGCGAAAGCAGGGAAACGACGATTGTGATCGTCCACGCGAAAAATTTGAAAAGAAAATGGTTAGCGTATTCACCCATTATTTCTTTGTTGCCGGAAAGAGAAACAATCGTGACCAGCAGAAACGGAAGCAAAACGCCGTTAATGGTCTGCGTGACGAGCAGAAGTTTTATTTGCGGAATGTTCGGAAGCAAAGCGACGCAGCCGCCGACGACTATTAATGCGGTAAATATGCCGATAAAAATCGGAGCTTCGCGGAACGAACGCGAGAGACCTTTTTCAAATCCGAGTGCCTCGCTGATCGAATACGCCGTAGCGAGCGGCAAAACGCCCATCGCCAGCATCGCCGCGCCGAAAAGCCCGATTCCGAATAAGTATTTTGCGTAAACTCCGGCGACCGGAACGAGCGATTCGGCGGCGGTGGCGGCTGAATCAATTTCGTAAATTCCTTGTTGATGTAATGTTGCGGCAGTTGAAATGACAATAAATGCGGCGATCAAACAGGCAAAAATCGTCCCGACAATGACATCCGCGCGCACCAAAGGTAAATCTTCCACGTCCATTCCTTTCTCGACGACCGAAGACTGCACGTAAACCTGCATAAACGGCGTAATCGTCGTTCCGATCAAAGCCATTACGGTAAAAAGATAAGCCGTATCGAATTGAAAACTAGGCTCGATCACTTCGGAGGCGACGATTGACCAATCCGGTTTGGCGAGAAAAGCCGAAATGACATAACCGAAAAAAACCAGCGACATTGCCAGAAAAACCCGTTCGATGCGTTTCTGCGATCCTTTGACGACCAGCCACCAAATCAATCCGGCGGTCAGCGGAATTGTAAAAAAGCGCGGAATCCCGAAAAGCTCGGAAGCCTGCGCGATGCCGACGAATTCGGAAATAATAACGCCGGTGTTGGCGATTAAAAGCGCGGACATCACGAGCGCAGTCCAGCGAACGCCGAATTGTTCGCGGATTAAATCGGCAAGTCCCTGACCGGTGACAACGCCCATTCGCACACACATTTCCTGAACGACGATAAGACTGAGCATCATCGGCAGAAAAACCCACAGCAAACCGTAGCCGTATCCCGCGCCGACGGTTGAATAAGTAGCGATTCCGCTCGCGTCATTTCCGGCGTTGGCGGCGATAATTCCCGGACCTAAAACTGCAAAATAAGCGAAAAAACGATAATCGGAATAATTTCGACGAATCCGCGACGGCAAACGCAAGAATCTCTGAACGTAATGTTTCATTGAAAACTTCATAAAGCTCAATTATTTGTTGCCGCCGCAAGTCATAATTCTCGATTGTGACTTAATTTAACGGGAAACGAAAACAGAACTACGATTTTAACGAAAAATGAATATAACGTGATTACAAAAATCTTAAAAGTCGAAAATCTAAATTGTTCGTAGAAATTCGATTCGTTTTTATTTGAAAATTCATCGGGTCGGATGATTTATAAGAAATGCAGATCAGCACGTTCGGCTAGATGAAAAATTTTACTAAATTAAGCAATCACTTGAGTTTTTCCGCTATCAACTTTAAAATGAAAATTCGGCAATCAACCTGTTATTCAAACTTTTCCGACAAAAATACTATGACACACAATTTGCTTAATACACGACAAACATTCAAAACCGGCGAAGGCTCGGACGGCGTATTTTATTCACTTCCGCAGCTCGAAGCGCAGGGAATCGGGAATATTTCGCGTCTGCCGATCTCGATTCGAATCGTTCTCGAATCGGTTTTGCGAAACTTCGACGGCGGCAAAAAAATCAGCGAAGAAACGGTGAAGTTTCTGGCAAATTGGGTGACGGGCGGAGACCGCAGCGAAGAAATTCCGTTTGTCGTGGCGCGCGTTATTTTGCAGGATTTTACGGGCGTTCCGCTGCTCGTGGATTTGGCGGCGATGCGCTCGGCGGTTGAAAAAATGGGCAGAGATGTCGGCGTGATCGAACCGCTCGTTCCGGTTGATCTGGTGATTGACCACTCGGTGCAGGTTGATTACGCGGGCAGCGAAGCGGCGTATCAGCGCAATATGGAAATGGAGTTTCACCGCAACGAACAGCGTTATCGCTTTTTGAAATGGGGAACGCAGGCGTTCAACGGTTTTCGCGTCGTGCCGCCGGGAATCGGCATCGTGCATCAAGTCAATCTCGAATATCTGGCGAAAGGAGTTTTCGAGCGCGAAGGAGTTTATTTTCCCGACACTCTCGTCGGAACTGATTCGCACACGACGATGATAAACGGTTTGGGAATCGTCGGCTGGGGCGTTGGCGGAATCGAAGCGGAAGCGGCGATGCTTGGTCAGCCGGTTTATATTTTAACACCCGATGTCGTCGGAGTTAATTTAACCGGCGAACTTCCGCAGGGCGCGACGGCGACGGATTTGGTTTTGCGGATTACGGAAATGCTCCGCAAAGCGAAAGTCGTCGGTAAATTCGTCGAATTTTACGGCGAAGGCGCGGCGAGCATCAACGCGACTGACCGCGCGACGATTGCGAATATGGCTCCCGAATACGGCGCGACGATGGGTTTTTTCGGCGTTGACGAAAAAACGCTCGAATATTTTCGCGCGACCGGACGCGACGAAGCGCAGATCGAAACGATTCGCAATTATTACACGGCGCAGAATATGTTCGGAATTCCGCAGGCTGGCGAAGTTGATTACTCAAGCGATTTAAATCTCGATTTAGCGACGATTACGCCGTCGGTCGCCGGACCGAAACGTCCGCAAGACCGAATTGAGCTTTCCAATCTCGATGACAGATTTATCGAACTGTTTACCAAATCCGTCGCCGACGGCGGTTACGGAAAAAACTCTGACGAACTCGAAAAACGGTTTATGGTGACGATGGGCGCGAAAACTGCCGGTGCAGCGGCGGGCGGCGGTGAACAATCGGCGAAGTCAATTCCGCTTCCGATTTACGGCACGGGAAATGTCAGCGAAAAAAACACCAATGTTTTAAGTGAAGTCGAAATGATGAATAATCGCCCGACACCCGACCGCGTGGCGGATTTGGACGAACAAACTCCGACGCAGACGACTTCAATCGGACACGGCGACGTGATGATCGCCGCGATTACTTCCTGCACGAATACGTCGAATCCGGCGGTGATGCTGGCAGCGGGAATCGTGGCGAAAAAAGCCGTTGAAAAAGGAATGAAAGTTCCGGCTTACGTGAAAACTTCGTTAGCGCCCGGCTCGCGCGTCGTCACAGAATATTTAAATAAAACCGGACTGCAAAAATACTTCGACGAAATCGGTTTCAATCTCGTCGGTTACGGCTGCACAACCTGCATCGGCAATTCCGGTCCGCTCGATGCCGGAATCGAAGAGGAAATCGTCGAACACGATTTGATCGCGGCTTCGGTTTTGTCGGGAAACCGCAATTTTGAAGCGCGCGTTCATCAAAATATAAAGGCGAATTTCCTGATGTCGCCCCCGCTCGTCGTCGCCTTTGCGCTCGCCGGAACGGTTATCAAAGACGTTTACTTATATCCGCTCGGACAGGACAAAGACGGAAACGACGTTTATTTAAAAGACATCTGGGCATCGCTCGATGAAGTCAAAGAGGTTTTGCAGTCGGCTTTCGACCCGGAAACTTATAAACGGCTTTACAGCGAATTTGCCGAACAAAATCCTTTGTGGAACG
Source organism: Acidobacteriota bacterium (assembly GCA_030855875.1). Lineage (GTDB taxonomy): Bacteria > Acidobacteriota > Blastocatellia > Pyrinomonadales > Pyrinomonadaceae > SXVE01. The sequence goes on along the minus strand of JALYQJ010000350.1, from coordinate 511 downwards.
CGATTCCAACGAGCAAAGGCGCGGTCTAGGAGTGGGATAGAGATTCGACTTATATTCAGGAGCCGCCGTATTTTGATGATTTTTCGATGGAAACCGGAAACTTTTCCGATGTCAGAGGCGCACGGGCGTTGGCGATTTTCGGCGATTCGGTGACGACCGACCATATTTCTCCCGCCGGTTCGATCAAACCGAGTTCGCCCGCCGGACTTTATTTGCAGGAGAAAGGTGTCACGCCGGAAAACTTTAATTCCTACGGTTCGAGACGCGGAAACGACCGCGTGATGCTGCGCGGAACATTTGCCAACGTGCGAATCAAAAATCTGATGGTTTCGCCGGTCGAAGGCGGTTTCACCTGTCATCAGCCGGAAAAGGAAGAAATGTCAATTTACGACGCGGCGGTGAAATATCAATCGCAAAACACGCCGACGATAATTTTTGCCGGTCAGGAATACGGCACAGGGAGTTCGCGCGATTGGGCGGCGAAGGGAACGCGGTTGATGGGCGTTAAAGC
>JALYQJ010000340.1 GCA_030855875.1 Acidobacteriota bacterium | reverse complement strand
ACGACAATGTTTCGGTGGACGGCGTGGGCGTTCTCGGCGTGTTGGGAACGCCGCGCTTTATGGCTCCCGAAGTCGTGCGCGGCGATGCGCTTCCCAGCACGCAAACCGATTTGTTTTCGTTGTCTGTTTTGATTTTTTATATGCTGATGGTCGCGCATCCGCTCGAAGGCGAAAAAGAAGCCGCTATCAAAGCCCTCGATTTACCGGCGATGACGAAAATTTACGGCAAGGAACCAATTTTTATCTTTGACCCGAACGACGATTCAAACCGTCCGGTTCCCGGCATCCACGACAACGCGCTCGCGTTCTGGCGCATTTACCCTCAATTTCTGCGTGACGTTTTCATCCGCGCTTTTACGACTGGAATCAGCGACCCGAAAAACGGGCGCGTCCGCGAAAGCGAATGGCGCGGCGAGATGGTGAAATTGCGCGACGCGATTTTTTACTGCCCGCATTGTTCGCTCGAAAATTTTTACGATTCGCAGGCTGTCAAAGCGAGCGGCGGAAATGCCGGACTTTGCTGGGCGTGCGCCGCGCAACTGCGATTGCCGCCGCGCATCCGTATCGGTAAATCGGTTGTGATGCTCAATCACGACACGCAGCTTTTCCCGCATCACATTGACGACGGGCGGCTTTATGATTTTTCCGCGCCAATTGCCGCCGTCGCTGCACATCCGACGAATCCGAATGTTTGGGGATTAAAAAATGTTTCTAAAAATAAATGGGTTATGACGGCTGCCGACGGCTCGATCAAAGATGTCGAACCGGAACGAAGCGTTAGTCTGGCGGTCGGAACAAAAATTCAATTCGGAGCATTTATTGGCGAGATTCGATTATAAAAAGTTAAGTTTTGGCTTGCGAAATTTTGTTTTGTTTTTGTTTTGTAACGAATTTTAACTTTTGATATACAGATTGCAAGAGGTGAAGGGCAAATCGCACACGCGATTTGCCCTTCACCTCTTAATCAGGCAAAGATTAATATTTTTTAGAAAAGCTGCGGATTTCAGCTTACTTCACGCAAAACAATTCTTTCCGAATTTATTTTTAACTGTCTTTCAGATGTGAGTTTTTCGAGTTCTTCGACGTGAAACTGTTCTTCGGCGATTTGTCCTTCGAGCCAGAATTTTGTCGGCAAATCGTCTTCGCCGCACGAAGACCACGCTGCCATATAAACCGCTATCGCATCGCGTTCGAGTTCCAAATCCTGTTTAAGCATTTCCTTTAAATCATCCGACTGGCGAATTAATGCCGGTTCAACTGTCGGAACGCCGCCGAGAGCGACGATTTTATCGCCTAAAATTTCGGCGTGGTCTTTTGCTTCTCCGGCTTGTTCGCGGAAAAAATTTTTAAAAATTTCGCGCTCGATGCCGGTGACTAAATAACTGTGCTGCGAATATTGAATAATTCCGGCTAATTCCAAACTCAGCGCACTATTCAAATTTTCGATCAATTCTGTTCTTGCCATAATTTTTCCCCCACCAATAAACAACGTCAGAATAACAACCAGAAACTCCATTGTCAAACTAAGCTATTTATTTTCAACAGCTTAACAACGAATTTCACTTTCAAGTTCAATTTGAAAACGATAAATTTGCGAACAAATCCGCCTTTGCACTACAAAAATTTACAATAATTCAAGTGACCGCGCCGCCATCAACGATAACGACTTCGCCGCTCATAAAACTGTTGCGTTGGCTAACCATAAATGCGGCAAATTCGGCTAATTCTTCAGGTTTGCCGAGTCGTTGCCGTGCCACCCAGAAATCGTGCATTTGCAGTAATTTTTCCGGCAAACTGTGTCCCAAATCGGTATCGAAAATTCCGGCGGCAATGGCGTTGACTGTAATGCCGAAATTTGACGCTTCGCGCGAGAGGCATTTTGTAAATCCGATGACCGCCGCTTTGGATGTCGCGTAGTGAACCGAAGTCGGAAGACTGCGAATCGCGCCGATTGAAGTGATATTTAAAATCGAACCTGATCGTTTGCGAATCATTTGTTTATAAAACGGTTTCGTGACAGCAAAAAGTCCGTTTACGTTCGTGTCAATCACCCAATCCCACGATTTATCAGTCGTCGTCGCAAAATTATCGCCTTTGTTGACCGCTGCGTTATTGACCAAAATATCAATTCCGTCCCATTCCTGAACGATTTCACGCGCAATCCGCTTCATTCCCACGCGGTCTGTGACGGAAACTTTGTAGGCGAGCGATTTTCTGCCGTGAGCTTCAATTTTTCGTTTGGTTTCTTCGGCTAAATCGTCGCTTGAATGATAATTAAAAGCCACGTCCGCGCCTTCACGCGCAAAAACTTCGCAAATTGCCGCGCCGATGCCGCGTGTTCCGCCGGAAACAAAAGCGCGTTTTCCTTCAAGTAAAAGACTCAATACGATTTCTCCAATTATAATTTCTTAAAACTAAATTTTATTTAGATGCCAAAAGGAAAGGTTAATGAAATTGAGGAAAACTGACAAGTGTTGTCGTTAAGATTATTTTATGCGGCGGCAATTTGCGGCTTGGCGGCGACGCAATTTGCCGGAAGCAGAGCGGATATTTCTTCGATAATTCGCTGCGTCGAATCAGGAATCGCCAGATTAAAGGTCGCGGCTTTCATAGCGTGATATTTTTTTGAATCGCCGAGCAAAGTTCGGATCATCGGAACAATGTCAATCGAATTTTCGAGCAAAATCCCCGCGCCTTTACTCTCAATCAAGTTGACCGTTCCGGCTTCTTGCGGCATCGGCGGCGTGGTCGCGTCAGCGATAATCGGCAGACGACAGGCGAGAGCTTCAAACGTCGTCAAACCGCCGAGTTTTGAAATCATCACGTTTGCCGACTGCATAATTTTTTCGATTTCATCGGAATAACCGATCACTTTTATCGGAAATTTCGCGGTCTTGGCGAGAGCTTCGGCTTCGAGTTTTAACTCTTCGTTTTTACCGGCGAGAAAAATCGCCTGCACGTCCAGATCGCCCCGCACCAGTTCACGAAAAATCTGCGGGATATTTCCGCCGCCGACCCAGCCGGCGTTGACAAAAACCGTGAATTTTTCCGCGTCGAGACCGAACGCTTTACGCGCCGTCTGTGCGTCTTTTTCGGTTACTTCGTGAAATTTCGGATTGATCGGCATCCCCGAAATCTTGATTTTTTCCGGTTCGATTCCGTAATCAATCAACTGCCGCCGCGCGTCTTCGTTCGCCACCAGATAAAGCGAAACATCGTTGCAAGCCCAGCCTTTCCAAAATCCGTAACACGGATCGGTGACAACCGTGACGAGCGGAATTTGTTCGGCTAAGTTTAATTCCTTTAATACTTTCGCAAAAATATGCTGCGTCATCGGGTGAACGCTGACGACGACGTGCGGACACCACTTTTCAAATAGCTCGCGGCAGAAACCGATGCAGCCCTTAAGAAAAAATTCGCGCGTTTCCGGGCGAATTTTGTTCATCGTCCAGTAAATATATTTCATCCAGTGCTGACGATTTTTGAGTATCCAGTTGTAAACTCCGACTAATTTTTCGGTGACGTGATGCGATTCTTCGACGGCTTTGACGGTTTTAACGACTGCCGATTCGCCTTTCCAAAACTTCGTCACGCCTTCGGCAATCGCCAGAGCCGCCGAACGATGTCCGCCGCCGGTGTCGGATGAAATAATGAGAATTTTCGGTGTGTTCGGCATTTTATTAAATCAAACCGGTTAGGGTTTTCAAATTTATCTGCTCGTCAAAAATTGCTTGAATCGGAATCTTGAAGTTCGGTAAAACGACGCTTTCGATTTTTCCGTCTTTGGCTTTCAACAAAAGATCGTAAGCCTCGTTTTGCAAAAAATACTGTTCGACCGTTTCCTTTTCCGCGTCAATAATCCAATACTCCTGAATTCCGTGCGCCGCATAATCCTGAAATTTAGTTTCGCGGTCGTATTTTTCGGTTGAATCGGACAAAACCTCGACGACAAAATCCGGCGCGGGAAACTGCATCTGTTTTTTCTTAAAATTTACGGACTTTTCTTTACCGAAAAAACAAAGATCGGGTTCATAATCGTTGCGCGTCAATGAAATTAGAATTTTTTCAACTCCGACAAAACCGAGCTTATATTTCGCCACAAAAGTCTTAAGCAACACGCAAAGCAAACTCGTCGCGTTATTATGCTGCAATTTGACGGGCGATTGGAAAATAATCTCGCCGTTGATAAATTCCATCTTTTTGTTTTCTTCGACAATCTCGTAAAAATGCCGACGCTTTTTCTGTTCGGCTTTCAGAGCAGAATCCAATTTCTGCGCGAAAAGCACCGCGTCCGGCATTTGTAAGGCTTGTTCTAAAGAAATTTGCATCATTCAATTCAGTCTGACCGGTTCTTCCAAATCAGCTTTCAATTTTCTAAAAACTCATCGGG
>JALYQJ010000303.1 GCA_030855875.1 Acidobacteriota bacterium | reverse complement strand
CAATTACCCAATCAATTTTACTTAAATTCAAATTTGGCAATCTTCCTAAAAGCGGCTCAATTGAAAGAAATTTAACATAAGCATCGGTTTGGCGTAAATCGTCAATCCGGTGAACGACTTTTTCATTTTCAACGCTTACGCCCATCCAAATATGCGGTTTCCAATTCAATTCTTTGCTGAATTCTTTCACGCGGTCGGCACGTTTCGTCAAAACCTGAAACTTATGCCAATCGGCTTTTGCCATTATGTCGAAAACTTTTTGAATATATTCGAGCGGAATATCAGTATGAAACAAATCACTCATTGAATTAACGAAAATTGTTTGCGGTTTTTTCCAACTTAACGGCAATTCTAATGCTTGCGGTTGAAGCGTGAGAGCAAATCCATTTCGATAATTGTTTTGACCCATCGCTTTCAACCGCTTCGCCAGCCTTTCGGCGTAACAATTTTTGCATCCGTCACTAATTTTCGTGCAGCCCGTCACCGGATTCCACGTTGATTCTGTCCATTCAATTGGAGATTTATGTGCCATAAGATTACGATTTTGGAAAATAGTTATAAATTCTATTATCTATCTTCGTTTTATCATCCGTTGTTTTAAGTAGTTGCAAATTAACAAATTCTTTGAAAACTGCTCTGTAGTCTTTACTATGAAAATATCCGAAGTGTTCAGATACCAAATTTCTGATTACTTGCTTTCGAGTAATTCTGTGTTGTTTTTCCAAAAAGTCTTTCATTAGTGGATGGAGTTTTCTACGCCTTGATGTTTCTTCTTCGGCAAGTGACGCTTCTTCTTGAAAAAGTGGCAAATCACTTTTAATATGCTCTCCATAAAGCAAATCTTCTTCTTCTCGAATGAAATCATTCATCAAATCAAGCCCGTCAGGGTGTCGTGTGCAATAGACAAAATGATATTTTGGCTTTTTGTCCAATGCTTCACGGATTGCATAAGCAACAACGTGATAGCCGAATTTTGTTATGTTTTGCTTATATTCTCCTAACAAAATCATTTCACATTGTTCAGTAGATAAATTTGCATTAACTATTTTTTGCCTCCAATCATCACTTCCTATAATTTTAGTTACATTTTTAGAATTGGTTTCTGCGGTTTTAGGATTTGCTCTCTCGGAAAGAGCGGCATCCATAATTCTACGCAACCCGTCTGTATCAAAATTTATTATTAACTCTGTGATTTTTTGGCTTCTTGTCAAAATCGGCTGTAAGTGCGAAAAATGCACATAAGTAGGACCGAAAGGATCAATAAAAAATAGTGCCGGAGAATTGCCAATTCGGGCTAAGATTTCAGGTAGAGCAAAATAAAATTCTTTGTTTATATTTTCAACAACACCTTTTTCTTTCCAATCCTGCGTAGCATTTTCTAGTAAAGGGAAAATGCCTTTACCTTCTGCATCAGGCTCTACGTTTATGAGTTTTAGAAAAACGGGGTCACGCCATTTTGCACATTCATCAGAAAACTTCGCAATTAATAAAGGAGAACCTTCGCTTCCATCTTCATATTTAGCAGCACCAGCAAATCCATCAACACAATAAATTTCTCTATTTTGAGTTGTAGTAGCAACTTTTGCACTAAATGGCGGCAGGTATTTTCCAAGAAGCCGGTGTTTACGCTTTGACCAAGGCTTCAACTTATCAAAAAATTCTTCATTTCCCATGTGAGAATTTCTCCTTCAAATTTGAGTTTTTAAAGCGTTTCAAGTATAGCACAGGATTTCTTTTTCAATAATAGGATTTTTTGGCTCTTTGCTATCTTTCGTCCGTCAAAATTTCCTGAACGCGCCCGACTTGTCCGTCGGTGAGGCGGACTTTTATGCCGTGCGGGTGATTGCTCGAATTGGTCAGCAAATCTTTGACGATGCCGACGGTTTGTTTGCCGGTGCGCTGGTCTTGTTTGAGGACGATGGCGACGCGCATTCCGGCGCGGATGTTCTTTCGTTCGCGGTGTTCCATAAATTTAATCTTAAAACAATTTCAAATTATGTTTCTGAGTTTCGGCGAGTTTGTCTAAAAATTCGGCGCGGCTGATTTCTTTTGCGCCTAAAACTTCAAAATGCGGTGTCATTACCTGAATGTCGAGCCACGCCGCGCCGCGTTTTTCGAGATGTTCGATTAAGAAAAGCAGAGCCAGTTTTGAAGCGTTCGGCGCAAGGTGAAACATACTTTCGCCGCAAAAAACGCCGCTTGCGTCAACGCCGTAAAGTCCGCCCGCGATTTCGCCCGATTCGTTCCAAACTTCGACGCTGTGCGCCGCGCCGGATTCGTGCAGTTTGACGTAAGCCTCGATAAATTCATCGGTTATCCAGGTTCCGCCGCCGTCGTTTCGTCTGGCGCGGGCGCAATGCTCGATGACGCGGCGGAAATCTTTATCAATCGTAAATGTGAATTTAGATTTCTGCCGTTCCTTTCGCAGACTTTTCGGAACGTGAAGCCCGGCAAACTCTAAAACGGCGCGTTTGTCCGGGCAAAACCAGGGCAGAGGAAATCCGTCAATGTGCCACGGAAAAATTCCCTGCCGGTAAGCGTTCCGTAAATTTTCTATTGATAAATCGCCGCCGAAACCGATGATGTCGAGCGCGTTGTAATAATATTCGCCGACTAAAACCCATTCGGAAAACTCGTGCGTGCGCGGATTCGGAAAATTTATTGCTGACATTTGCGGAACAAATTCCATAAACCTTTGTGTAACGAAATTACCACAAATCTGAGAGGTAAAAGAAATGAAAAAGATTGTTTTAGAGTTACTTACAAATCGCTTCGGAATCGTTTTAGCTGCCATTAATCTTTGTTACCTGGTTTCGCAAAAATTCGTGCATTACGCTTTTCTTAATGGATTATTTTGTGAATCTTTATATTACAGGCAAAACATCTTTTTTCGGACGAAAGAGCATTTCAGCGAAATAATGTTTGATATTAATTTACCAGCGGTGCTTGCTTATTCAGTTCAAGAAAAATTAATCCAAACCGTTTTTCCTGACTTTTGCTTTTTCACGAACGCGAAATTTCAAATCGTTTTTCTCATATTTTTTATTACTATGCAATGGCTTTTGATCGGCTGGACGGCTAAAACGATTGCTCAAGCCGTCCGACCGAATCAAAACTAAACTACCTTTGTTTTCCATTTTCCGCGCCGGAAAAGCAGCGCGGAAACTACTGCCAGAACCGAAAACGCAATCGTAATCGCCCAGAAAACGCCGCTTGCGCCGAAGTCGAAATGATAAGCGAGCAGATAGGCGAGCGGAATTTCAAACAGCCAGAATATGAA
>JALYQJ010000288.1 GCA_030855875.1 Acidobacteriota bacterium | reverse complement strand
CCTTTAATTCTTCTCGAAACATCTTTTCTATTTTCGGAAAATCAACATCAATCAGTTCTCTAAATCTTTCATTAATCAGTTCATTTATATCAAAATTTTCATCACCAAGAAATTTCTCAAACTCAGATTTCGTTACGATATTCTTTTTGTAAACCGTGTGATATTTCGCACTAAATTTCTCACGGCTATCAACCTTTTGAAAGAAATCTCTGTGTTTCAAATAAAAGCTATATAATATTTCTCTATAATTTTGATTGCCTTCACCAATCTTCAAGTCAAAATCTATGAAATTATCTCTTACATTAAACTCATACAAGAAAATGAAATTATTTTTTAAATCATCTTCTTGAGATACAACACCGAATTGTTTTAACTTAGGAAGCAAATCATATAAAAAAATCGGATGAAAATAAATATAAGAATTTTTGCCTTTTATAAATCTCAAACTTGGTTCTTTTTTTATTTTCTCCAATAAGCTGTTTTCCTGCTTTAATGGACTTTGACTAATTTTGTTGTTGTATTTGAAAACTAAGTCAAAAGCGGATTGATATTTTTTGTAGAGATTTTGAGCAATTAATTCAATTTCTTCGTTTTGATTAAGCATTGATTTTAATGTCTTTAAATATTGTTCAAAAACAAATTTCGACTCGTCAGCTAAATTTCGTGTCTGAACTATTTGTTCAATTAATTTAACAATGTGCGTATAATCCAATCGAAGGTAATAATCCTGTTCTTCTTCGGAAATTTCCTGTTCAAAGAGCGATAAGAAAATGTATATTTTGTATTTGAGAGTTGGGAATTCACTTTCAATCCAATTACGATACTTTTTTAACTGACCTTTTCCTTCTGTCGAATAGATTTTGTTTTCGATGACAATACAAAACTCGTTCCTTTTCGACAGCAAAATCAAATCAATATTTTTATGCTCACGCTTAATTTCCAAATCATCAAAATCAAGATGAACAAAATCAAAAACTGATAGTTTTGTTTGCAAACCTAAGTCTTCAAATTGATTTTCACGATAATAAAGTTTGATAAATTCTTTTATCGCAAAATCGCCGAGATTATGTGATTCATTCGGATTGAAAAGCCACGCGAGAAAATTTGAATGCTGCAATTCTCGGTGTGCAACGCCCAAAATTTCCATCAAATTAACTTCTTCGCTGGCAAGATTTTGTAAGTTCGTAAAATCTTCGTCAAGAATCAGTTCTTTTAATTGACATTCGATTTCTTCCATTTATAAATAACAAACTTCCTTGACCGCCGCGATGATTTTTTCAACGCTTGGCAATGCCAGAACTTCGAGATTTCGAGCGTAAGGCATCGGTGCTTCGGCGCAGGAAATTCGTTTGATCGGCGCGTCGAGATAATCGAAAGCGTGTTCCATCACCTGATGCGAAATCTCCGCGCCGACTGACGCGAAAGCGTGTGATTCTTCTGCTATTACTAAGCGATTGGTCTTTTTGACGGACGCGACAATCGTGTCAATATCGAGCGGCTTGATTGTGCGCGGGTCAACGACTTCGACCGAAACGCCTTCCTTTTCGAGTTCTTCAGCGGCTTTCAACGCCTGCGGAACGGTGAACGAACGCGCAACAATCGTGCAGTCTGTTCCTTCACGTTTGACATCTGCGACACCGAGCGGAATTGTAAAATCTTCGTCATCGGGAACTTCGCCCTTCATTCCATACATCGTTTCCTGTTCGAGAAAAACGACCGGATTATTGTCACGAATCGCCGATTTCAAAAGTCCTTTCGCGTCGGCGGCGGTCGAAGGCATCACGACTTTTAAGCCGGGAAAGTTTGCATAAAACGCTTCCAAAGCCTGCGAATGCTGCGACGAAACCTGATAAGCCGAACCGTTCGGACCGCGAAAAACAATCGGGACGTTGAACTGTCCGCCCGACATATAAAACATTTTCGCCGCGTGATTGATGATTTGGTCGGACGCTAAAATCGAAAAATTAAACGTCATAAACTCGATGACCGGGCGCAAGCCCGCCATCGCCGCGCCGACTCCGACCGCGGCGAAACCGAGTTCGGTAATCGGCGTATCAACGACGCGCTTATCGCCGAATTCCTTCCAAAGCCCGCGCGTCACTTTATACGCGCCGTCATATTCGGCGACTTCTTCGCCCATTATGAAAACATTTTCGTCTCTCAAAATTTCTTCGCGTAACGCCGCATTCAGCGCGTCGCGGATTGTCAAAATTGCCATAATTCTATTTCATTAATTCCAGTTCGCTTTCTTTTGTCCAAGCCGGTTTTAAGTCGTGATATAAAACGTCCGGGTCAATGTCCGCGCCGTTTTCCCAAACGATAGTTCTCATTCTTTCGTCAACTTTCATCGCCCGAAAAGCCTCTGGATTGTTCCGCAAAGATTCAAAAACTTTGCCGCGCAGAAAAGGTTCAAGGTCAACTTCGCGGCTTGTGCCGTCGGTAAATTCTATTGAAACGACGAAATCCGTAAGTGGCTTGACTGATTGAATTCTAACTAATTTCATAATTAAACAAGCGGTTTTATATTCGTCAGCGGTTCGCCTTGTCTGGCTTTTTCCCAATCGGCGGACAAATCAGCCCGATGCAAATCTGCCCATTCAATGACCAAATTATGCACCCGACGCGGCAATTTCCCCGCGTAAATTCTTAAAGTTTCAATTTCATACAACGCTTCACTTCCGCCATATTCAGCGTGAAAATGCGGCGGCGCGTGGTCGTTGTAATACATATAAATAACAATGCCGAAAAATTGGCTGATACAAAGCATTTCAATTTTAAGCTAAAATATCGGTAAATAATTCTTTCTCGTCAGGAAACGGACTCGATTCGGCGAAATCAACCGCTTTTTGCGTCGCTTCCTTCGCCCGATTTTCTACTTCTTCAAAATCTTTGTCGGTAAAAACTTTCGCTTCCTTTAATGAATCTTTGAACAAAACAATCGGGTCGCGCTCCTGATATTTTTTTATTTCTTCGGTCGTGCGATATTTGCCGGGATCGCTCATCGAATGTCCCATAAAACGATAAGCGCGAATTTCGAGAAGCGTCGGCGAACCGTCTTTTCTCGCTCTTTCAATCGCTCTTTCGGTCGCTTCGCGGACAGCCATCACGTCCATTCCGTCCACGAATTCGCCGATCATTCCGTAGGCTTCGGCTTTTTTCGCAATGTTTGCCAGCGACATCGCGCGTTTTTGCGACGTTCCCATTCCGTATTGATTGTTTTCGCAAATGAAAATGCAGGGAAGTTTCCAAAGCTGCGCCATATTCAAAGATTCGTGAAACATTCCCTGATTAAGCGCGGCTTCGCCGAAAAAGCAGAGCGTGACGTTGTCCGTGCCTTTATATTTTTGCGCGTAAGCCATTCCCGTGCCGACTCCGATTTGTCCGCCGACGATGCCGTGTCCGCCGAAGAAATTATGTTCTTTGGAAAACATATGCATCGAGCCGCCTTTGCCTTTGACCACGCCGCCTTCTTTGCCGTAAAGCTCCGCCATCACTGCTTCGGGCGATATGCCGGCGACCATCGCCTGCACGTGGTCGCGGTAAGACGTAATCACATAATCGCCTTTCTTTAAAGCCATCTGTGCGCCGATTGAAATCGCTTCCTGACCGATATAAAGATGACAAAATCCGCCGATTTTTCCGATGCGATAAAGCTCGGCACATTTCTGCTCAAAGACTCTGCCGAGAACCATCTGGTAAAGCATTTCTCTGAGCAATTCTTTATCGAGATTTTTAACCGAGTCGAGCTGATGTTTCCTGCGCTCTTTGTATTCGGCTTGCGCTTCTTTGCGGTCAACCGTTTCAGTAACGCCGTTCGATGACTGCTTCAAATTTTTCGACGCGGTTTTATTCGCGCCGTTGGTCACGCCGTCATCAGGTTTCGGTGTTTTTCCTATATTTTCCGTTCTTTTTTGGCGAGTCGCCGTTTTCGTTGGCAAAATTTCTGTTCCTCCGCGCCTTCGTTCGTAATATGAATATAAATAAATATGATAACTTGAAAAAATTATAAGCGACGAAAGCCTGATTGTGCAAAACCCTGAACGATTTCCAAATGTAAAATTAAATTGTTTTGTAAAATTGCGTTTGAGAGCCGAAAAATTACTTTTCGGCGTAAACTTCGGAAAGATTTTTGATTTAAAATTTGAAATTTGGAATTTTTGCCAGCCGTTTTGATATTTATAGTTTTACAGATTTTGAGTTTTACAGATTTTGTTCGCCTGATGTTAGAATTAAGCATCAAAAGTTTTTAAGATTATGCTTCGTCGTTTTCATTTTATAACAATTTCGCTTTTCATCCTGCTTTCGTCCGTTTTTGTGTCGGCGCAAAATCCGGTTACGTGGTCGCTCGAATCCGGCGTGCGCGGGAAATCGCTCGCTCAAGGCGAAACATTTTCGGCAAAATTAAAAGCGAATATCGAAGGCAAATGGTATCTTTACGCCGTCGAACAACCGGCAGGCGGACCGTTTCCGACGAAAATTACCGTCGCCGAAAATACGCCGTTTCAAATTGAAGGAAAAATTTCTTCGCCCGCGCCGATTACGAAATTCGACCCGAATTTTCAAATTGACACGAAATTTTTTGCTGGAAAAGCCGAATTCACTTTGCCGCTTAAAGCGACGACCGAAGCAAACGGCGACGATTTGGCGATCAACGTCAAATATCAGGTTTGCGACGACGCGGTTTGTCTGCCGCCGAAAACCGTTAAAGTTTCGTTCAACGGATTTGAAGATGTTAAAAAACAGTCAGCAGTCAGCAGTCAGCAGTCAGCAGAAACAAATAAAATAGTTGCCGTAAATGACGAACGAGAAACAACGAGTAACCAAAACTCAGTTAACGCAGTAAATTCTTCCGATTCTCTCTGGGGTTTTTTATGGCTCGCCGTGTCTTTGGGTGCGCTGTCGCTTTTAACGCCGTGCGTTTTTCCGATGATTCCGATTACGGTTTCGTATTTTACCAATCATTCGAGCCGCAGCCGCGCCAGAGCGATAAAACTCGCCAGTGTTTATTCGGTGGGAATTATCGCTACTTTTACGATTTTGGGAATGCTGCTGGCGATTTTCGTCGGCGCGGCGGGCATCAATCTTTTCGCCGCCAATCCGTGGATAAATCTTTTAATCACGGGCATATTTTTATTCTTCGCGTTCAATCTTTTCGGCGCATATGAAATCAATATTCCGACGAATATTTTAACCAAACTCGATAATTTAACGCGCAGTCAGGAAGGCGAAGGCAGCGGCATCGTCGGTGCGCTTCTGATGGGTTTGACTTTTACTCTGACGAGTTTTACCTGCACGTCGCCGTTTGTCGGCACGATTCTGGTTTCGGCGGCGGGCGGCGATTGGCAGATGCCGCTGCTCGGAATGCTCGCTTTTTCGACGGTTTTCGCGCTGCCGTTTTTCGCACTCGCGCTCGCGCCGCAGCTCGTTTCACAATTGCCGAGAGCGGGCGGCTGGATGAATTCGGTCAAAGTCACAATGGGATTTCTCGAAATAGCGGCGGCGATGAAGTTTCTCTCAAATGTTGATTTAGTCTGGCGATGGGGAATCTTTACGCGCCCGGTCGTGCTGGCAATTTGGATTGCCGTCGGCATTATTCTGGCGACATATTTGTTGGGAAAATTTCAGCTTTTTCACGATTCAAAGCCGGAAAAAATTGGTGCGCTGCGTTTAACTTCAGCAATTATTTCGCTGGCGATCAGTTTTTATCTGTTGACCGGACTTTTCGGTGCGCGGCTCGGCGAACTCGAATCGTTTTTGCCGCCGGATTTGGAAAATAATTCGGCACGTTTCGGCAAACCGAATAATGAATTGACCTGGATCGAAAACGATTTGGAAAAAGCTTTGGCACAAGCAAAAGCGGAAAACAAGCGCGTATTTATTGATTTTACCGGCTACACCTGTACGAATTGCCGTTGGATGGAAGCGAATGTTTTTCCGAAAAAGGAAGTCGAAGCGGAAATGTCTAAATTCGTGCTGGCAAAACTTTACACTGACGGCGACGGCGAAATTTACGAGCGTCAGCAACAGTATCAGGAACTGAATTATAAAACTGTCGCGCTGCCTTTTTATGCAATCGTCGAAGCTGACGGCAAAACCATAGCGACATTTCCGGGTTTAACGAGAAACACGCAGGAATTCGTTGACTTTTTGCGTAAATCACAGGGAAATTAACCACGAATTTCACGAATGAAGAAAATTCGATTTATGGTTTTTACCCGTTGACTTTGAAAATGTCGGTTTAATTATTGAAGGTTTTTATTTGTGAAAGTTCGTGTAATTCGTGGCTTATAAAAATATGAAAACGGTCAAAATCGAAAATTTAATCAAAGGCTTGCGCGAAATTCCCGACGAAAACTTCAGATGCGACAGCGTTTATAATTTTCTGGCAGAAAATCCGATTGATGTTGAAACGATTGCACCATTTTTCTTTTGGAGCGAAAAGTTTTACACGCGCAATCTGATTTATAAAGACGAGAGGTTTGAAATGATGACGCTTTGCTGGGATAAAGGTCAGGTGTCGCGCATTCACAATCACGCCGACCAAATGTGCTGGATGACCGTTCCGGTCGGACGATTGCGCGGACAGAATTTTCGCGCCGCCGAAATTGACGAACAAAAGAAGTTTTGCCGACTCGAAGAAACAGACTGTTTCGATCTTTCCGAATGTCTGGCGGCGAAAGTCGAACTCGAAGAACCGATTCACCAAATATTAAACCTGCCCGAATTTGCAGAACGCGCCGTCAGCCTTCATATCTATTCAAAACCCTTCGATAAATGCCTCTCCTACTGCCGCGAAACAAATCGTTTTTCGGAAGTTCCGCTTCATTACACGAGCATCAGAGGCGAACTCTGCGACGGTATAAAATTGTAAATCATTCAAAATTCGCTTAATAAATTACGGATTTCTTCAGAACGTGCGAAGTTTTAACTTGAAATACGAACAGTTTTTTCGCGTACCCAATTCTCAATTTCATCAACGCCGAACTCATCCGATTCGATTGCCAGCACAAGTTCCACGACTTTTATTGCCGAAATCTCAATTTCGTAACCGTTTCGCCGAAGAAAATCATCAACAATTGCTGTTGCCGTGCGTTTGTTTCCGCCGAGCCACGGATGATTTTTGATAAGACCGTAATAA
>JALYQJ010000271.1 GCA_030855875.1 Acidobacteriota bacterium | reverse complement strand
ATGTTGGCAAGCGGCAGGCGAGTTTGGGCAAACGCAATGATGTCGTCAAACTCGTTTACACAAATGGTTTTACGGTCGAGTTTGAGTTTACGGATGACGGAACGCCCGCCAAATCAATCTTCAAACGCACGAACGCGGACAACGAAGAAATTAAGGAAGAAGACCGCTACGCGCAATTCGTCGAAGTTCAGGGAATCAAAACGCCGTTTATTATTGACCGTTTCACAAATAACGCGCAGAGTTCGCGGATAAATTATGATTCGGTCGAATTCAACAAAACAATCCCCGATTCGATTTTTGCCAAACCTAAAAGTGCGAAGGAACTCAAAAAGGATTTGAAATTGTAGGATTAGGGACGAGAAACAAGGGACGAGAGACGAGTGTTTATGAAAATTCATTTCACTCGTCTCTCGTCCCTTTTTCTCTGTCCCTATCTTTAAATAAACGCGAAGTCGAACTGTTCCTGATGAATTGATTTGTCGCCGGTCAAATCAACATTGCCGAGATACGCTTCGATCTCTTCGAGAACGGTTTTCTCCGAAGTTCGCAGGGCTTTGGCAACGTCCGGGTGAATCCGCAGAGTCGTCTGCCGCACGTCGTCCACGCTTTTTGCGAGTCGTCTGGCTTCTTCCAAAATCTGGAAACAAACCGTTTGCGGCGATTTTACCCAACCCGCGCCTTCGCAGTAATCGCACGGAGCGCACATCGTTCTTTCAAGCGATTGTTTGACGCGCTTGCGGGTCATAATAATCAGACCGAAATCGTTAAACGACAGCACTTTGGTCGGCGATTTATCGCTTGAAAGAGCTTCCTGTAAGGCTTGCGCGACTTTGTTGCGGTTGCGCCTGTCTTCCATATCAATCAAGTCGAGAACGATAATTCCGCCCAAATCACGAAGCCGAATTTGGCGGGCGATTTCGTCAACCGCTTCCATATTCGTTTTCGTAATCGTATCTTCGAGCCGCGCATTTCCCTTGCCGACGAATTTGCCGGTGTTGACATCAATGGCGACTAACGCTTCGGTTTGATTAATGACCAGATAACCGCCTGATCTGAGCCACACACGCGGTTTCAAAGCCTTATCAATTTCTTCCTGAACGCCGTAGCTTTCCAAAATCGGGTCTTCGCGCGTGTAAAGTTTGACGCGATTGACCATTCGCGGCTGAATGCGGTTGACGAATTCGATGATGCGTAAATATTCTTCTTCGGAATCAACGCGAATCGCCGTAAATTCGTCGGAAAGATGATCGCGCAAAAGTCTCTGAATAATGTCCAAATCTTGGTGAACGAGCGCGGGCGATTTCGCTTTATCCGCCGTTTTCTTAACGTCCATCCAGGTTCGCACGAGATAACGCGCGTCCTGCCGCAAATCATCTTCGGAAATATCCGTTCCGGCGGTTCTGACGATAAAACCGCCCGAAGGAATATCTTCGCTCAGACGAATTTTTTGAATCATCGCCCGCAATCTGGCGCGTTCGCTTGCCGATTCGATTTTGCGCGAAACGCCGAGATGTTCAATCGTCGGCATATAAACGAGAAATCTGCCCGGAAGCGCGATGTGCGACGTAATCCGCGCACCTTTGCGGGCAATCGGTTCTTTGGCGATTTGAACGAGAATTTCCTGACCTTCGCGCAGCAGATCGGTGATTGTCGGCTGCGGACGACGTTCGCCGCGATCATTTCGGTCGCTGCGGTTATTTCTGTTGTCATTTCTGTTGTCATTTCGATCATTTCGGTCGCTGCCCTCATTGCGGTCACGACCGCGATTTCCGCCGCCGCTCTGATAACCTTTACTGCCGCCGCGATTGTTTTGAAACTCACGCTCGACCGGCGCGGCTGCCGGAGCTTCTTTTTCGGGAACTTCGATTTCGACTTCGGCGGTTTCAATTTCTTCCACATCCGTCGTTTCGGCGTTGTCCGACGACTCGAACGGTTCGTCAGATGTTCCCGGTGCGCGTCCGGCACGACGATTCCGTCCGCCGCGTCCGCCGCGCCGCACAGCCATTTCCGCCGTATCGCCCGAATCTCTGACGGAGGCTTCCGAATCGGCTAGGGTTTCGCCTTCGCCTGATTTTTTCGCCCCACGATTCGATCTCTTGCCGCGATTCGATTTGCCGGTTTTTTCGGTTTCCGCCGAATCTACATTTTCCGCCGGTTCGGATGAATTTTCGTCATTTGATATTTTATCGCGGACGGAATTTTTGGAAGATTGTTTTTTACCTCTTGCAACGCCTTTCTGTTTCGATTCGGTTTCCGAATCCGCTTCGGTCGCTTCGGTTTTTTCCGCAGTTTTTTCCGTCACGTTTCGCGTTTCAAGTTCAACCGCCGCCGATTTTGCCGATTCGCCTTTTTTCCCGCCGCGTCCGCCGCGATTCCGGCGATTGCCCTTTGCTGCCCCAGTCTGCGCTGTTTGCGGTTCTTCGTCTTCATCGGCAATGCGCTCGAAACCGTTTGGTCCGTCTTTGACCGAACCGATCAACGAACCGACTTCAGCCGCGCCGGTGCTTTCCATATCGAATTCGACGGCGCGAACTTTGTCCACAATCGCTTCCTGCATATAAGCGTCTTTAAACATATCGCCGGTCGTTTCCTCATCGTCAATAATGCGTTCAAAATTAGAATCTTCCGCGTCAAAAACCGGCGAAAATTCTTCCTTTTTCGCCTCGGCAAAAACTTCGGTTTCCGCATCTTCATTACGATTCGCGCCGGAAAAATTCTCTGAAGATTTTTTTGCCGGGTCATCGGAATCATCGGAAACTTTTTCAAACACTTTTGTTTCGGGTGTTCTGTTTCTATCTTTTCCGCCGCTGCCGCCGCGACGATTGTCGCGCTGCTGCCGTTGCTGCGGCTGAATTTTTTCACTTTTTTCCGCTTCGACGGCAAGTTCAAAATTAGAATCTTCAGTATTGGAATCTTCCATCGGTTCGGCAATATCCTGAACCGCTTCCATCTGTTTTTCGCGTTCGAGCCGCGCACGCGCAATGCGGTCATCGGCTTCTCTTTTTGCTTCTTCGACCGTAGATTTTTTCGACTTTTCCATTACGATGCGTTCGATTTCTTCTTCTTCATCGAAAAAGTCGGAAACGTAGAGAAAAGCGTCGCGCTCAAGCCCGATTCCGACAAACGCCGACTGCATTCCGGGCAAAACGCGCTGCACTCTTCCTTTATAAATATTGCCGACAACGCCGGAATTATCCTCGCCGCCGCGCTCGATGTAAAACTCCGTGACTTTGCCGTTATCGAGTATGGCAATCTTTTTTTCGCGCCCGTTGACGCTAATGATCATTTCTTTCGACATAGATAAATTTTCCTCGAAAATTATAGAGATACCGTCTTTTACTTTGGAGATATTTACAGCGAACGCCGGATGGCAATCAAATTAAAGGAAGGTTTACAGACCCCAAGCGTCGGCTCTTAAAAGCCGCGAATGAATCGG
Source organism: Acidobacteriota bacterium (assembly GCA_030855875.1). GTDB lineage: Bacteria > Acidobacteriota > Blastocatellia > Pyrinomonadales > Pyrinomonadaceae > SXVE01. The sequence goes on along the minus strand of JALYQJ010000271.1, from coordinate 1,031 downwards.
TGGTTTTTTATTGATATATTTGGATTTTGGAAGTGTATTCCAAAAACTCTCGTAAGTTTGAGTTTCTTCACGCAGGAATCTCGTTTTAACAAAAAAACCGCAATTCGGTTTTTTCCAAACAGGGAGCGCAAATTTCTTCACTCAAATCGCGCTCGGACCTACTAAATTTCTCGTTCAATAAAAACTTTTTCGACTGTAAAAGTCCTTGCAAAGTCTGCTTTATACTTGTTTTTCAAAAATATCTCCAAGCAAACTTTCGCTAGTATAAATTAAAAACGGTCAATGGTAAATCAAAAACGGCAAGTCTTGTAAATAACTTACATTTGTTTGTCTCAAATATCAGATTAAATGTCCGCCCGTTAATTACATCTTCACTCTTTCGCGCTTTTTGTAAATAACTTTCAAATTAAGTTTTTGTTGAATATTACAGTTTGCTTGACAAAATATGGCGCGCAAATATCCACGGGTTTACATCTAAAAATCAAATAAAAATCAATTCTTTTCTTTTTTCGATCAAATAGTGTTTGTCTGCCAAATCGTAAAAAAGCTCCAAACCTTGTCCCATATTTTCGTCAATCGAATACGAAATATTCACCGATAAATAATTCTTGAAATCTTCGCGTGTCAGCGGAATTTCGTTTTCGTAATTTGAAATTATTTCCTCTAAATGCTGCAAACCTTCGTTTCTCGCGTGGGCAAAATCAATTTTTTTTGCAGATTCCTTTTTTTCGACACGCGCCATCCACATCGCAAAAACGAATCCGAATCCGGTGTGTTCGCGCCAGAGTTCAGCTAAATCGAATTTTCGATAAAGGCTCTCGTCAATTGTCAACGCCGGATCGCCGATCAGCAGAGCGCAATCCGAAGCCGAAAGCATTTCGCTTAAATCTGGTTTCGCTTCTTTGTAAATCGGGTCAAAACCGCAAAACTCCCGAAAGATAATTTTCGTCAGCGCGACCGAAGTTTTCGATGAAACATCCAGCGCAACAGTTTTCACATCGCGCAAATCTTCGCCTTTCGTCACCAGACAG
>JALYQJ010000224.1 GCA_030855875.1 Acidobacteriota bacterium | reverse complement strand
CGGCGCGCTGTTGGTCGGCAATCCAATGACGGATGCGGTTTCTCGCCTTCGACGTGACGACGTTATTCAGCCAATCGCGCGAAGGTTTTGAATTGGAAGTCGTCAGAATTTCGATCACGTCGCCGTTTTGTATTTCGGTTTTCAGCGTGGCGATGCGTCCGTTTATCTTCGCGCCGGTGCAGGTGTCGCCGACTTCCGAGTGAATCGCGTAAGCGAAATCGAGCGGCATCGAGCCGCGCGGAAGCTGTATGACTTTGCCCATCGGCGTAAAAGCGTAAACGTCCTTCGGATATAAATCGAGTTTCAGCGATTCGAGAAATTCTTCGGAATCATCGGTCGTATTCGTCGTTTCGACAAGCGGCAAGAGAAGTTTTTCGACCGTTTTGCGAAGCTCGTCGAGGCTTTCGTCTTCCTGCTGTTTGCCGAGTTTTTTTTCTTTATATTTCCAATGCGCCGCCACGCCTTCTTCAGCGACGTGGTGCATTTCTTCGGTGCGAATCTGAACTTCAAACGATTGTCCGCCGTCGCCGATAACGGACGTATGCAGGGATTGATACAAATTATCGCGCGGAATCGCAATCCAGTCCTTAAAACGCTCTGGAACTGGTGTCCAAGTGTCGTGGATAACACTCAAAGCGACGTAACAATCTTTTTTATCGTTTTCCGTTATTACCCGCGCGGCAATCAAATCATAAACCCGGTCAATAGTTATTTTTTGCTTTTTCAGTTTTTTCCAGAGCGAATAGAGCCGTTTAACCCGACCTTGAACATGGACGAACGGCACATCGTTTTCCGTTAATCTTTCTTCGATTGTTCTGGTAATTTTGTCGAGAGTCGCTTCGAGTTCGGGGCGGCGAATATCAACTTCTTTCGATAGACGCTTGTATTCTTCGGGATAAATATTTTGAAACGCTAAATCTTCGAGTTCGCTTCGCATCTTTCCCATTCCGAGCCGATGCGCGATTGGTGCGTAAATATCGAGCGTTTCCTGCGAAATTCGTGCGCGTTTTTCGGGTTTCAAAAACTGCATTGTCCGCATATTATGAAGCCGGTCAGCGAGTTTAATAAGAACGACGCGAACGTCCGTAATCATCGCTAAAACCATTTTGCGAACATTTTCAGCTTGTTGTTTTTCCTTCGATAAGTTGCTGATGTGAGCGATTTTTGTCAGACCGTCAACCAGATGCGTGATTTCATCGCCGAAATACGAACGCAGAGTGTCGAGATCAACTAATGTATCTTCAACGACATCGTGTAGAAGTCCGGTCGAGACGCTGACTTCATCGAGCCGCATTTCCGCAAGCATATCGGCAACCGCCAGCGGATGAACCAAATAAGGTTCGCCGGAAGCGCGCTTTTGTCCGCGGTGATGCAGCGCGGAAAAAAGATATGCCCGTCTGATTACTTCAACATCAGGTTCGGGGCGATTCTTTTCGACTTTCTCGATGATGTCTTCAATGCGAATCATATTCATTTATCATTTATCATTTATCATTTACCATTTTTGCCAATGATTTCTGGTGAATGATAAATGATAAATGATAAATGAAAAGGTGATGCCCAATTTTATTGTAATTGAGCATCACCACCGTTGAAAACCTAAAAGCAATTTATTTCTTTTTATTAGCTGCCGCCGCTTCTGTTTCGGCTTTCTTTTTATCAGCTTCTTCTTGTTCCTTCTTGCGTCTGGCTTCGGCAAGCACAGTAAATTTTTCTTTGGCGACATCCGACTCCGATTTAAATTTCACCGCCGCGTCTTTATTTCCTTCCATTTCGGCGACGCGCATATTTTGAATCAGGAGGCTTGCCAGATAAGACCACGACGAATCGCTGTTTTGATCTAACTCAACCGCTTTTCTGGCTAAATCCAAACCTTCCGCCGAACATTGTTTCAATTTTTGAAACTCCGCCTCGTCTGCCGGTTTTACAAACTCAAAAATTTGTTTTCCGTCTTTCGTGACGGTTTTTTTCGTCGCTTCGGTATCGGAAATTTCATTGGCACAATTATTTTTCTTGGCGGCAAGCGAAGTCAATGCTTCCGAACGCTGTTCCGGCGGAATCTGCTCATTATTCGCCCGCGCCGTTATCCATTGCAAAGCCTCTTCATCTCTGCCGAGATTTTCATATAGATTGGCGACCGCTTTAAATGAACTTTGATCTTTCGGGTCAATTTGCAAAGCTCTCTGATATTCTTTGATCGCTTCATCAGCTTTAGCCTTATCAATCCGGTTTCCGATGAATCTCGAATGTATGGTTCTTGCTAGAAAAAGCTGCGCTGCTCTGCCTTCGGTCGTTTTGCCTTCCGGATCGCGGGAAACAGCTTCTCTAAAAAGCCTCTCAGCTTCCTCAAATTTTCTTCCTTTGTAGGCATTGGCTCCATCAACCAGATTTTTTCTGGCAAGGATTTGGTTATAATAAGAACAGTTCGTTCCGATTATGACGGTTGTTAAAATAATTAAAAATATTCCTAAACGAGAAACCCTCATTTTCAACTCCATTCTCCGCTCGAAAGTAATTAAAGCTAACAAATCAAACTTTAATTACTTTCGCAGCTGAATTTAATTAGATAGATCATCAATCTGCAAACCGATTGGTTCTGCTTTTGCAATTTTGGCGGCATCAATCACTTTAACGACATCGCCATATCTTATGGAACGCGGCGATTTAATAAATAAAGTTTTTTCCACCTCGTTTGTTCCTTCCCGGAACGTTCCCGCCGTTTCACGTTCTTTGAAAATTACATTCAAACGGTCGGTTAAAGCAGTCGGATTCGATACGTCGCCCGCCGGTTCGTTATTCAAAGTTATGCTTTTATCAGCACTATTGATGGCGACAACCAGAGTTAAAGGATTCGGCTTAACATCCACGTTTTGTTCATCTTTCGGTTCCGCCGGAACTTTCGCCTCGAACCGCGCCGGTTTAAGCGGCGTAATAACCATAAAGATAATCAAAAGCACTAACAAAACATCAATTAACGGTGTTACATTAATTTGAGGCGTTACTCCACTGCCCCCACCTGTTGACATTCCCATATATTTTTTACTCCTAGCTTAGAAATTTCATGTCAAACATACTCAAAGAAAACCGGCTTTCAGATTATTCTTTCTTTTTTCTATCAGCAACTAAACCGATTTTATCAATGTCCTGTTTACGAATCGTGTCAATTGCTTCGACAACTCTTCCGTAATCAACATCAACTCCGCTTTTAATGTAAACAATTCTCTTATCGGGAGCTTTGTCCTTCATTAAAGTTTGAATTTTTTCACCGAGCGCGTCTAACGGATACGGTTCTTTATTGACATAAAAAGTGCTGTTATCCGGGATTGTAATAACAACCGATGTATCTTTCGTAATATCACCGTCTTCTTCCGGACTTATCATATCTTTCGGAAGACTTACCGGGATACCTTCCTGAAGGAGCGGCGTGACAATCATAAAAATGATCAGCAACACCAACATTACGTCAACCATCGGAGTTACATTAATTTCCGAATTGTATTCATCGGATCCACCGACTGCCATACTCATAATAAGTATTCTCCCTTTTAATAATACTAAAGGTCTGTGCAACTAACCTTTCAATTGCTTCGTTCGTTGTTTGATGAAATAATCCACTAATTCGGATGCCGAGTTTTCCATTTCAACACTAAAACTCGTAACTTTATTCGTGAAATAGTTAAACAGCCAAACTGCCGGAACAGCTACGGCGATGCCGAAAGCAGTCGCTACCAGAGCTTCGGCAATTGCGCCGCCGACCGCGCCGATACCGGCGTTTTCCGTTTGCGCCAACGCGACGAACGCGCCGATGATGCCGACAACGGTTCCGAACAATCCGACGAACGGAGCAGTCGATCCGACTGTCGCTAATCCTGACAAGCCGCGTTTTAATTCAGCAGTTTTAACTGCAATAGCGCGTTCCAAGGCTCTTTTAGAGGCTTCCATTTCATCCGCCGAAATATCAGAGTTGCCCTGATGCGCGGCAAATTCTTTCAAGCCTGATGAAACAACCATCGCTAAATGCGAATCTTTATGTTTATCACTAATGCTGATGGCTTCGTCAATATTGCTTGTTTTTAAGGCTTGAGCAACTTTTGGCGCATACTGTCGCGATTGCTGTTTTGCTTTATTGTAAGTCAACAATCGTTCGATGCCGATAGCTATTAAATACACCGACATTGCCAAAAGAATGAAAATAACAATCCAACCCGGAATCGTTAAACTTTGTGCAATATCGTAAATACCGAAAGAAATCTTTTCTCCCCCTGCGAACATTAAGAAAAATCCCAGAACGTCCGTTCCTAAAAAACTGGCTAAAAATGTCATATTTTTTCCTCCAAAAAATTCAAAAATTTTATATTATTGCAGACTTTAATCTGCGGGAAAACGGTTAGAATTTCCCGCAGATATTTTGTTCTTTTACTGAGTAAAGTTATAGGTGATAACGCCTGAAACCTTTACTGCCTGACCGGAAAGCTGCGTCGGACTAAATCTTGCCGAGCGCGCTGCTTGTTCAGCCGCTTGACGAAGCAGCGGATGACCTGAAACGGCACTTGCCGAAACCACTCTTCCGCTTTCATCAATTAAAACCTGAACACTAACCGCTCCCGATGCGCGAACGGCGCGGGCGGCTGCCGGATACGGCGGTTTCGGCAAACTAGTCGCTTTACCGTTCAACACACCACCGGAAACCGGCTTTGTAATCTTCGGCGGCGGCGGCGGTTCTTTCTTCGCTACCGGCGGCGGCGGCGGCGGCGGCGGCGGCGGCGCGGTGCCGGTTCCGTCCGTGGTGCCGGTCTTTCCGCCGATACCCGAAGCATCGGCATTTACAGGCGTTCTGTCATCGGAACGCAGCGCATTTTTGGGGTCGAAATCCTGGTCGCCTTTAACTACTTTAAATCCCGGCGGAATGGTTTTTTGAGTCATCTGCGCGGTTTGAACCGGCGGCGGCTCTTTCGGCGGCGCACTCAGATCGGCGATAAGTTCTTTACGAATGATTACATTCGGCTCAACCTTATCGGGTTTCGCCACGGGCTTTTCTTCCGGTGCGGGCGGTTCTTCTTCAGGAACAGGAACCGGCGCGACAAGCGTCGAAAGTTCTAAATCACTGCCGCCCATTCCATAATCCTTGGCAAAAAGACTGTAAAGCCATCCGCCGAGCATTATGGTTGACATAATGACAAAAACAGTTAGCAGAAAACCGCTTCGGCGCGTATTTTCGTGCGCGTTACTTTTCGATTCAACTAATTGATCTAACATTTAATTTCCTCCCTTTTTCCGGTGCCAATTTTAGGTCTAGGGGTTACAAAATTTTAATATTGCGTATGATAATACAAAATAAACCTCAAGTTGTCATCGTCGAACGACTCTACTTGTAAAATTGCAAATGCCTTACTAAATTTAACTAATTTTTTCTTATGGCGGGTTATGTTAAACTCTTGCCGGTCTTGCATACAAAAGTTCTACAAATTCCGCTCATAAACCAAAACAGTACGACGGAAAAAAGCAGATGCGAATTATTTAATTGACCAGCAACGTATTGAAGTCTAAAGTTTTACCGTTTGAAAGTCAAGAATAATTTCTGTTTTTTTTTATCTATTTATATATTGCTTGAAAAATTTATTTTACAGTTATGTAAAAAAGCTCAATCTCTAAATTTTGTTTTAGAGATTGAGCTTTTTTACATAATATAATAAGCAAATTATCTGGTTACAGGACGGCGCGTGACTGAACGACGTGAAGCCGAAGCTAATTTTTCACCAGGTTTTATTGCAACATCCTTTACTTTTGCCGCGCCGAGTTTATCCTGCCACCAAATCGCAATCGGACTGGCGATAGCAATCGTCGAGAAAGTTCCCGTAATCGAACCGACGAAAAGCGCAAGCGAAAATCCGCGCAGAACTTCTCCGCCGAAGATAACCAACGCCAAAACCGAAAGAAAGACCAAACCGTTGGTCACGATTGTCCGCGACATTGTTTGATTGATCGAATCGTTCGTCAATTGATAGAGCGATTTGCCGCGATGAAGCGTCAAATTTTCACGAATACGGTCAAAAATAACAATCGAGTCGTTTACCGAAAAACCGACTAGAGTTAAGAGCGCGGCTAAAACCGTCAGGCTGACTTCCCATTGAAAAACGGAAAAGAACGCGAGTGTAATCAAAACGTCGTGAAATACGGCGATGACCGCACCGGCAGCATAAGTCCAATCGTATCGAAACGCGATGAAAAGCAGAATTCCGATCATTCCGAGAAGCGTAGCGATAACCGCCTGATTGCGAAGCTGTGCGCCCGCGACCGGACCGACCGAATCGGTTCCGACGATTTTATATCTCGCATTCGGATCATCTGCTAAACTCAGCGTTGCTTCGGCTTCTTTACCGAAAGTATCGAGCGCGTTTTTAACCGTTTCGCGTCCTTTATTGACCTGCGTATTTGCAACCGGCACGTTTTCAGCGGGATTTTGTCCGTTGGCTGGCGCGTTAATCGGCGCGGCAGCCGGTTGATTCGCTTCGACACCTTCAAACAATGGAACTTTCATCAAAACCTCGTCTTGTTTATCGATTGAGGATTGAATAACCGCATCTGTAACGCCTTGCTGTTGTAAGGCAGCGCGAAGTTCGTCCTCCGACGGCTTACCGTTAAACTTTGCGGTGATTACCGTTCCGCCCTGAAAATCAACGCCGAGATTAAACGCATCGGTTCCACCCTCGGTCAATTGCCGCCCGATAGCCGAAACCAATCCTGCCAAAAGAACCGCAATGGAAAGCATAATCAAAGGCTTACGCAATCCCATCCAATTCACATTTATATCTTTAAAAATTTCAAACATTTTTGTTAGTGGTGAATGGTGAATGGTGAATGGTGAACGAAAAATTAATCATTCACCATTCACCATTCACCATTAAATTAAATACTAATCTTTTTCATATTCGGATTGCGCTCAAGCAACCACATAAAAATCGTGCGCGACACGAAAACCGCCGAGAAAAGGTTTATCAAAAGCCCTAAAATCAGCGTGACGGCAAATCCGCGAATCGGTCCCGAACCATACATATAGAGAATGACCGATGAAATAATCGTCGTGATGTGCGTGTCAATAATCGTAATAAAAGCGCGGTCGAATCCCAACGAAACTGAGTCGGCGACATTTTTTCTGGCGCGGAGTTCTTCGCGCATCCGCTCGAAAATCAAGACGTTCGAGTCAACCGCCATCCCGATGCCGAGAATCAAACCGGCAATTCCGGGCAAAGTCAGAGTCGAATCGAAAACAATCAGCGCAGCTAAAGTTAAAAGCAAATTCAAAAGCAGCGCGATGACCGCATTGATGCCCGAACCGCGATAATAAATCAGCATAAAGACGACGATGAAAATCAAACCGCCGATTGATGCCGTCACGCCGGCTCGAATCGAATCGGCTCCGAGACTCGGACCGACCGTGCGTTCTTCCTGATATTCAATTTTTGCCGGCAGCGCACCGGATTTTAATGTCAACGCCAAATCTTCGGCGGACGCTTTGGTAAAACGTCCGGTGATCTGTCCGCTGTCAAAAATCTGCCCTTGAATAGTAGGCGCGGATTTGACCGTTCCGTTGAGAACGATTGCCAGATTTTTACCGATGTTTTTGCCGGTAAATTCGCCGAATTTTTGCGCTCCGCCGGGTTTCAGATTAAAGCTGATTTGATAATCGCTTTCATTGCCGGTTTGTGAATAAGCCGAAGCATCGCGCAGTTCGCTGCCGTTAATTATCGCCGGATATTCAACCACAATAAATTGTTTCGGTGCTTCCGGTTGATTTGCTGTAGTTGCGGCGGTCGCGTTGTCATCAGCGTATGGAAGAATTTTTCGGTTTTGCGGAACAGTTCCGCCGAGCGATTGCAACGCAGCGGCTTCACTTTGGAAGGGCTGTGTCGGATCGCTGAAGGTTTTCATTAAAGCAAGTTCGGCATCGTCGCCGATCAGTTTTTTTACTCGCTCCGGGTCGTCAACGCCGGGCATTTGCAAAAGAATCTGCCCGGAAGTTTGCGCTCCGTGTCTGGCTAGAGTCGGTTCCTTCACGCCGAAAGCGTTGATGCGGCTGTCAATGATTTTCATTGCCTGTTCAACCGCTTGTTCTTTAAGAACATTCTGCATCTGTGTCGGCAGTGACCATACTACAGCATTGCCGCTTTCCGATTGCGTCCAATTCACCAAATCAACTTTTTGTTTGACCGCATCAACAATCGCCGGAGTTTGAGCGGTATCGGTGACGTTTAAAGTAATCGAATAATTACCGTTTTCCGCAACTGTCGAAACGTCGCTCACCGGAAGTTGAGCGTCAGTCGCCGCCGTCTGAGCCGCCTGTGCGTTGTTTTCCGTCAGGGTTTTCAGATAATCGTCGGTTTTGACGCGCATCACGAGATGCGAACCGCCTCTTAAATCCAAACCGAGATTGATATTATCGGCGAGATTGTTTTTAATTCCCTGCACGGTAAAGTCACCGGCGACGGGAACTCTGCGAGGTCCAAAAACGAGATATATTCCAACCAGCGTAATTCCGATAATAATCGCTGTTCTAATCCACAAACTGCTGTTTTTCATTATTTAATAGTGAGCAGCCAAGCAGCAAGCAAAAAGCAGTAAAGTTTGAAAACTCTCTCTACCTTCTACTCTCTACTCTCTACTTTGTTTCCGCTTTTCTGCCGACGACGGCGGTTTTTCCGATTTCGAGAAAAGATTTTTCCGCGCTCTGAATAATAAAACTGGTTTCTCTGACTTCCTTGATTCTGCCGATAATGCCGCCGTTGGTTACGATTTCATCATTAATTTTCAATTCCGTAATCATATCTTTTAACTGCTGCTGCTGGCGTTTGTTTGGCAGAATGACGAGAAAATAAAAGATACCGAAGATGAAGACAAACGGAAGCAATGTCCAAATAATACCGCTGCCGCCCGCTTCACCTTGAAGAAATAATACAAATATACTCATTAGTTTTTAATGCAGAGAAGAAAAAGACAATAATATACATTTACAGACTGTTAATCAAACGCCTGTCGGTTCATTTTCCCGCATTTTCTCTAGAAATTCTTTTCTGAATCGGCTGAATTTGCCAAGTTTGATAGAATCGCGCACCTTTCGCATCGTGTCAAGGAAGAACGCGAGATTGTGATGCGAAATCAAAATCGCCGCCAGCATTTCGCCGGTTTGGTAAAGATGCCGGAGATAGCCGCGCGAATATCTTTGGCAGACCGAACACGGACATTCATCGTCCAGAGGCGCAGCATCAGCGGCGAACTTTGCGTTGCGAATATTCAATTTTCCGCGCGAAGTAAACACGCCGCCGGTGCGACCGTTACGCGTCGGCATCACGCAGTCGAACATATCAACGCCCCGATAAACCGCTTCGATCAAATCTTCCGGCGTTCCGACACCCATTAAATAACGCGGCGAGTTTTCCGGCATTTGCGGCGCGAGATATTCCAAAACGTCATACATCACCGCTTTCTCTTCGCCGACGCTCAAACCGCCGATAGCGTAACCGTCAAAACCGATTTCCGTCGTCAAATCCAAACTTTGTTTTCGCAGTTCCAGATGTCCCGCGCCTTGAATAATTCCAAATAACGCCTGTCGTCCGCTCAGGCTTTCAGCTTCTGTAAATCCCGTATCCGCCGCTTCGTCTTGCAATTCCTCAAAACGATTTTTTGAACGTAATGCCCAACGCGCCGTCATTTCCAGACTTTTTTTCGTCTTGTCAAACCCCGCATCGCCCGGCGTACATTCGTCGAAAACCATTACGATTTCCGAGCCGAGCGCGGCTTGCACTTCCATCGAAACTTCCGGCGAGAGAAATTTTTTGCTGCCGTCAATGTGCGAGCGAAATTCAACGCCTTCTTCGGTCAGCTTTCGCAATTCGGTCAATGAAAAAACCTGAAATCCGCCCGAATCCGTCAGAAGCGAACGATTCCACGTCGAAAATTTATGCAGTCCGCCCAATTCTCTGATAATCTCCGCGCCCGGACGCAAGAAAAGATGATAAGTATTTCCAAGAATAATCCGCGCGTCCAATTCGTTTTCGAGCCATTCATAACGCACGCCTTTGACCGTGCCTTGCGTTCCGACCGGCATAAACACAGGCGTTTCGATTTCCGAACGCCTCGTCCGCAAAATTCCCGTCCGCGCCTCGCCTTCCCGCGCCGTAACTTTCCATTCAATAGGTTTCATATCAATTTAACGCAAAGACGCAAAGGCGCAGAGGCGCAAAGATTTTTTTGATTGCTTGCGTCTTCGCGACTTTGCGTTTTTGCGTTAAAAATTATTTCCTTTTTCCAATTAATGCCCAGATGTTGTTCGCGCCGACGGCGGTTTCCGAAACGATTCTGCCTTTTTCGTCAACTAGAACGGCGGAAGGTGTGCCGGACATTCCGAATTTCTCGGCGGTTTTAAATTCGTCATCGAGCAGAATCGGCGATTTTAAGTTTAATTCTTCGTGCGCTTCCGCATCGCCGGTTGAAAAAACGATCAATTCCGGCTCGTCCGAGTTTCTCGCCGCATCCCAATCGCGCAAATCTTCCATCATACTAACGCAGAACGGGCAAGTCATACTCCAGAAAGCGACAAGCGTTCGCCTGCCTTGAAAATCGGCGGCGGTGATTTGTTTTCCGCGCAGATCGGCGAGCGAAAATTCGGGAACGCTTTCACCGATTTTCGTCGGTGTGCCGTTGGTTACAAAAAGCAAATCATCGTTGAAATTCTCCCTTTTTATCATCTCGATGAGAGCGCGAATTCCCGCGTCGCCGACAGCCGGATGACTGGCAATCGCGCCGTCGGCGTTGACTAATAAAGCCGTCGGAGTCCAACGAGCTTTGACTTCATCGGCAAGCTCGCGGTCTTTTTGCAGAAGAATTTGTTTAAAACCTTCGCCGCTCAATTTTTCGAGATTTTCCTCCGGCTTGCCGCTGCTGACATAAACGAATTGAATTTTATCCTGTAATTCATTCTGCCAACTTTCGAATTCCGGCAAAAGTGCTTTGCACGGAGCGCAGTTCGGGCTGACGAAAAAAAATAAAACCGGCTTCGATTTTCCGAGCAGATGCTCAAAGGTAACGATTTTTCCGTTGATGTCGGCGAGTTCAAAATCAGGAAACGGTGCGCCAATCGGCAAACCTTCGTGCGGATTTTCGGCTTCTTCGCGCTCCACCTGCTTGCCGCTGTCGTGCGAAATCAGTTCGATAACTTCGATGCGCCGCATAATCTGCGTCTGCTGTTCGGAGATTGTTTTGAGATAAAAAACCGCTGCGCCCAAAAGCGCGACAGCCGCCAAACCGGTAAATAACTGCGCCGCGATGTCGTTCGGCAATTCGCCAAAACCCAAACCTTGATTATTCCAGCCCTGCGCCACCAAAACGAGCGCGAGAACCGCGATGACAACGTTGCGAATCAAACTTTTTACCCCGACCGGCTCGCTGTGAATCTGCCCGAAACAATGACAATCGGGCGCGTTTCCCTGCGCCATCTGCATAATCATTCCGCCGATAAACGTCAAAAGCAGAATCAACGCGCCGACCGCGCCGAGCCACGAAGTTCCGACAAACAATAAACAAACCGCAAAAACGATTTCCGCAAACGGCAGCGCAATCGCCAAAGTTTTCGCCAAATCCGGCGGCGCACCGAAATCTTTAACGGCTTTTTCCGAGCCTTGCAGATCAAGCAGTTTCCCGATTCCGGCGACGGCGAAAACTGCAAAAAGAAAAATTCTGATTAAAAGTAAAATAATGTCCATTTATATTTATGCTGCTTGCTGCAAATTCTCCAAAGCATTTTTAACTTCAGACGTAAACTCGACCCGCAGGAAAAACTCCGGCGGATAAACTGCCGCTTCGCCCGCTTCATCAATAATGCGGATTCGTCCGCTTGAAAAAAACCAAGCTCGATATACTTTTGACGGAATAAGCAATTCGGCATCGTCGGTTTCGATACAAAGCGCGAAACCTTCTTCGCGCGGCGGTTTTAGATCCGGCACTTCAATAAAAAATTCTCTTGCCGGCTCACGTTCGCCGCGTAAAATTTCTCCGGCTTCTTTGACGCTTTCCAAAAGTCCTTCAAAATCCTTTTTTTTCATCGCTCAAACTCCTCAACCACTCGGCGTAATTCTTTTATTTCGGTCTGCGTCAAATCTTCCTTTTTATTTTTGGCATAAATATCCAACAAAAATATCTTTTCACGACTGACCGCCCAATAATAAATCACCCGCGCACCGCCGCGTTTTCCTCTGCCGCCGAAAGACCAGCGCATTTTGCGAATCCCGCCGCTGCCTTCAATTATCGCGCCGATTTCCGGTTCGTCACACAAATCGTTTTGCAGTTTCGCATACTCTTCATCGGACAATAAATTCGTTACCCGTTTCGTGAAACGATGCGTTTCCCTAAAACCGAATAATATCATTTTTTTTCTCGCATTTTATGCTTCTCTTTTAGTCTAATCGGCGTGGCGAAAAATTCAAATTCCTCGCGCAGACGATTTTCGATATATCTTAAATACGAAAAATGAAGACCGGCTTTGCTGCCGCCTGAAGTGAAAATAACGAAAAGCGGCGGACGCAAACCGCCTTGCGTAATATATTGAATTTTTATATGCGAAGACCCGCCTTTGCCGGAAGCCGTCGCTCCGCCTTTCGGCTGCGAGATGTTTTCTTCAAAGAATTTGTTGAGTTTCGAGGTCGTGACGCGCAGATTTCTCGCTTCGTTCGCTTTGACGACGAGCGGCAGAATTGACGTGACGCGCTGTCCGGTCAGAGCTGAAATCGTGACCATCGGCGACCAGTCGAGAAATTTCATTTTTTGGCGCAAATCGTCTTCAAATCTATAAATCGTGTTCGTTTCCTTTTCTTCGAGCGCATCCCATTTATTAACGACTAAAATAACGGAACAGCCGGATTCGACTGCGTAACCGGCGATATTTGCGTCCAGATGAGTCACGCCTTCGACAGCATCAATAATCATTACGGCAACGTCGGCGCGTTCGAGCGATTTTCGCGCCATAATCACCGACATCTTTTCCGCCATCTCGTTGGTTTTACCCTTTCGGCGAATTCCGGCGGTATCAATCAGCGTGAATTTCTGCCCGTCAACTTCGAGATGCGTATCAATCGCGTCGCGCGTCGTTCCGGCAATCGGCGAAACGATAACGCGCTCTTCACCGAGAATTTTATTCAAAAGCGAAGATTTTCCGACGTTCGGGCGACCGATGATGGCGAGTTTTATTTCTTCCGACTTTTCTTCTTCGATTTCTTCATCAAATTCCAAAACGGCGAAAACCTGATCGAGCAAATCGCCGATTGACGTTCCGTGTTCGGCGGAAACCGGCGCGACTTCAAATCCGAATTGGTAAAATTCAGCGGACTCTTCTTCGACTTTTCTTGTTTCGGCTTTGTTGGCAGCGATAAAGACAGGCTTGCCGATATTTCGCAGATAGACGGAAATCTCTTCGTCGAGCGGCGTAATTCCGGCGCGCGCGTCAACGACCCAGATTATCGCCTGCGCTTTTTCGATGGCGAAACCGGCTTGTTTAAAAATATTCGCGGGAATAATCGCTTCGTCGTCCGGCACGATTCCGCCCGTATCAACGAGTTCAAAAGTTTTCGCCTTCCATTCGACTTCGCCGTAAATTCTATCGCGCGTAATTCCCGGCTCGTCGCCGACGATAGATTTGCGGCTTCCCGTCAGGCGATTAAAAAGCGTTGATTTTCCGACATTCGGACGACCGATGATGGCAACTAAAGGTAAATTCATTATTTAGAGCATAATTGAATTTCACGCTTTTCTACAAATCAACCGGACTTTTCACGCCGAGCCGGTTGTTTTGCAGAACGTGCGTGTAAATCATCGTCGTCGTCAGTTCGCGGTGTCCGAGCAAATCCTGAATCGTGCGGATGTCCGAACCGTTTTGCAGAAGATGCGTGGCAAACGAGTGGCGCAGAGTATGACAGCTCGCGTGTTTTTCGACTGAAGCCTTTTGCAGTCCGATTTTAACGGCTTTCTGCAAACCGGATTCCGAGAGATGATGTCTGCCCAATTTGCCCGTGCGCGGATCGCGGCTGATTTTGGATGAAGGAAAAATATATTGCCATTTCCACTTGCGCGCGTCGTTTGAATGTTTTCCATCAAATGCAAACGGCAGCAGCACCGCGCCGAGTCCGGCTTGCAAATCGCAGTCGTGTTGAGTTTTAACCGTTTCAAGGTGTTTCTGCAAAGGTTCGACGAGTTTTTCCGGCAAAATCGTAAACCGATCTTTCCCACCTTTGCCGTCGCGGACAGTAATTTGTTTGTAGCCGAAATCCAAATCTTTGACGCGCAGCCGCAGACACTCTTTCAAACGAAGTCCCGCGCCGTAAAGAAGATTTGCCATCAGCCAATTACCACCGCTCAAATGCGACAAAACCGCCGCCACTTCTTCGCGGGTCAGAACAACCGGCACTCGCGTTGATTGTTTAGCGGAAGTGAACTTGCCGCCGAGCCGGTCAAGTTCGATGCCAAGAACTTCCTTATACAAAAAAAGCAGAGCGAACATCGCCTGATTCTGCGTCGTCGCCGCTACGTTTTCGTCCACCGCCAGATGCGTCAAAAACGCGCCGACTTCCGCAGCACCCATCTCTTTCGGATGCCTGACATCGTGAAAGAAAATAAACTTTTTCATCCAATAAATATAAGTCTTTTCCGTTTGGAGGCTATAACGGCGAGTCCGCATAATATCGCGGACTTGATTAAAAAGCACTGACATATTTTTATAACCCTTTCGGTTAAATAAATTCAACGGATGTCGGTTGAACCAATTTAACGGATGTCCTTTGAATTTATTTAACGGACAATTAAATTATGACAAAAAAACGTAAAAATCAAATTTTGTCTTGCGAAAAGCCGAAACCTGTTGTATGAATTAAAAAATTAAAATGGAAATTGTTTCCGTATAATTCAAAGTTATGCCGCTTCGCCGTGTGGTGTAAAATCGTGCGCGGGAACATATTTGAGATTCAGAAACTTTAGGGAGATATACTATGAAGAAAATAATTTTGTTCGTGTTTCTTGGTTTCGCGCTGTTCTTCAGCTTTGAGCGAGTATCAGAAAC
>JALYQJ010000209.1 GCA_030855875.1 Acidobacteriota bacterium | reverse complement strand
GTTGTGAAACAATATCTGTTTCTCGCCAATTCCACATTTTCGACAATTTATCCCAAACCAATCCTTTTTGTCCGAAGTCAGGAGCGTTTATATTTTTAATTTCGACGAAATGCGCGGTGCTTTTATGAATAAACCCGGCATCATTGCCTTCCAAATTGTTAGGCAGAAGATTACGGACTCGGAGTATCTGCCTAATCTTTTCTTCGTAAATTTGTCCCTGATTTATAGACATATTTTAAAAATTCAAGCCGTAACTAATGGCTGAGACTGCATCTCTTTCATTGATGTTGATTGCGTCAAATTATTCTTTCTCCAAATTCTTTCCAAATTTTCCGTGCAAAAATAGTCCTTATAAAATTTTTCGATGCTGTCAGCACTACGAATTTTTGATAAACGATTCAAAATATAATCCGCGTTTGTTTCATCAACCTCAATATTAGTGAAATTTCTGTTCAATTGTTTGGCAACGACAGCAGTTGTTCCCGTTCCGGCAAATGGATCGAGAATATAATCTCCAATCTTGCTGGAAGTCAAGATGATTCGCAAAAGCAGTGCGAGAGGTGATTGTTGTTTGTGAAAACGCTTTCCCTCTTCTGTTTTAATCGCTTCGTCGCCCGCAAAATAACCGCTCGTTAATTCCCGTATATCGTCCCAAACATCGGTCACGAACATTCCGTTTTCTCGTTCGTGTTTATGATGTTTAAGTAAAGGCGGATTGATTCGCAACCGGTTAAAAACGCGCGGACGATTTCCTTTAGTAGCAAAAGCGATGGTTTGAAATGCCTTTCCATACCGCATTTTTCCCGGAACGGCGGAAGTCATTTTTTTCCAGATTATCAAGTTCTGAAATGTCCAACCCGTTTCGCGCAAAACGCGCAAAACCTGCTCCGTATTTTTTTCGCGCTGCATAAAATAAATCGCGCCGCCGTTGGTCGTTAATCGAAAAACTTGCGAGCAAACACCGCGCATCATTTCCCAATATTCATTTTCGGGCAAATCGTCACTGCACGAAACATAATCTTTCTGCTGATTAAACGGCGGGTCGAGAAAAGTCAGATCAATTTCATTCATCAACGAAGATAAAACTTTCAAACAATCTCCGCTGATGACCTGATGCTTCGTTTTGTTTTCGTCGTTTAACTGAGTCATACAGTTATTTCCCGCAAAGATGCGACCAAAGCATCAATTTGGATTTTAGTATTCGTTTCCGTCACGCAGACGAGAAAATCGTTCGGGTTTTCCGAATAATATCTCGACAAAGCCAAGCCGCCGATAATGTCTTTATTTGCGCGTAAATCTTCTAAAATTTCGCCCGCGTTTTTCGGTGCGCGGACGACGAATTCGTTAAAGCGCGGCGCGGAAAAGGGAAGCGAGAAGTTTTCGAGTTCGGAAATGCGTTTGGCGGCATAAGCGGCTTTTTGCGCGTTTTGCATTGCGACTTCCTGCAAGCCTTTTTTTCCCATCGTTTCCATATAGACGGTTGCGGCAAGCGCGATCAAACCTTGATTCGTGCAGATATTCGATGTCGCTTTTTCGCGGCGAATATGCTGTTCGCGCGTCGCCAAAGTCAGCACAAAACCGCGATTTCCGTTTTTATCGTAGGCGATTCCGGCGAGTCTGCCGGGCATATTTCGCACATATTTTTCGCGCGTCGCAAAAAGTCCTAAATGCGGACCGCCGAAGCTCATCGGAATACCGAAGCTCTGACCCTCGCCGACGACAATATCCGCGCCGCATTCGCCCGGAGATTTCAATAATCCGAACGAAATCGCTTCAGTAACGACGACGATAAACAACGCACCGACAGCGTGCGCTTTGTCAGCGAGAGTCTGCAAATTTTCGATACAGCCGAAAAAATTAGGCGATTGAATGACGAGCGCGGCGCATTTATCGTCCAATTTTTCCAAACCGGCGGCGCGTCCGGTTTCCTTATCAAAACCGAAAGTTTCCAGCCCGATTCCGCAATGCTGAACGTATGTGTGCGCGACCTGCAAATATTCGGGATGAACCGTTTCGGCGACAAGAACTTTTTCGCGGCGCGTGACGCGCTGCGCCATCAAAAACGCTTCCGCCATCGCCGTCGAACCATCATACATCGAAGCATTCGCCGTTTCCATACCGGTCAACTGGCAAATCAAAGTTTGAAACTCGAAAATATACTGCAAAGTTCCCTGCGAAACTTCCGGCTGATACGGCGTGTATGACGTGAAAAATTCGCTTCGCTGAATCATATAATCAACAACGGTCGGCGAATAGTGCGAGTAAACGCCCGCGCCTAAAAATGAAGTTTTCCGCGCCGCTGCATTTTTCGACGCGAAATTTTCCATCGCGGCGATAACTTCCGGCTCGGCGAGCGGTTCGGTAATTTTTAATTGACGATTGAGCTGAACATCAGCGGGAATCGAACGAAAAAGCTCGTCCGCCGTATCCAAGCCGACTACTTTGAGCATTTCATCGCGCTCTTCGGGTGAATTTGGTATATATCTCATTTGGATTTTGGATTTTGGATTTTGGATTTTGGATTTGTCGAAACGCATCTGTTTCAATCGGACAAGTTTATTTAACAAACTCAATCCAAAATCCAAAATCTAAAATCCAAAACGGTTAGGCGTTTGCCGAAAGGTATTCTTCGTATTCGACCGCCGAAAGCATTGCGTCGGCTTCGAGCGGATTATCCATTTTAATTTTTATCATCCACGCTTCACCGTATGGATCGGTGTTTACTTTTTCCGCATCGTCATTGAGTGCTTCGTTGACTTCGACGATTTCACCGGCAATCGGCGTAAAAATTTCGGAAACGGCTTTGACCGATTCGACCGAACCGAACGCTTCGTGCGAATTCAAAGCATCGCCGACGCGCGGCATATCAACGTAAACGACATCGCCGAGCGCGTGCTGCGCGTAATCGGTAATGCCGATTGTCGCCGTTTCGCCGTCAACCAAAACCCATTCGTGGTCTTTTGAATAACGTAAATTTTCTGGAATATTGTTTGACATATTTAAATTGTATTTTAGTGTTTGTAATCTAGGAAAAAAGTTAATCGTTAACGCTTTCTCCAGTCGCGTATGATTCTAGATAACCGCAGTTGGCGCAGCGAAAAGTTTTCAGCTGAAACTGCTGTTTATCTTTGACTTTAATTCCCGACCAGAAAGACTTTACCGGCTCGCCTTCTACCCACGTGTTAATCCTTTTGATATCATAATCCCCGCGGTCAAGAATAAATCCTTCCTCCATCAAGCCCTGACATTTCGGGCAGTTAATTACCGGATGATTCATATTTAATAATAGATTGATCTAAGATTTTTCCCGTTTATAAAACGGAGTCGGCACAACCCGCGCCGCTAATTTTTTGCCTCTCACATCAATTGTAATTTCTTGTCCGATTTTTGCAAATTCGACTGGAACGAAAGCCAGTCCGATGTTTTTTTTCAAGAACGGCGCAGGCGAACCGGAAGTGACTATCCCGACTTTCTCATCATTTACATAAACATCGAAATCGTCGCGGGCAATTCCTTTATCGGTCATTTCAAAACCAACGAGTTTGCGCTGCAATCCGTCTTCTTTTAGTTTCGCAAGTTTGTCGCGCCCTATGAATTCTCCTTTGTTTAATTTGCAAATCCAGCCTAAATTAGCTTCGAGCGGAGAAATATCGTCGCCGAGTTCGTGACCGTAGAGCGACATTGCAGATTCGAGCCGCAACGTATTTCGCGCAGCCAAACCGCACGGTAAAATTCCATATTCCGCGCCCGCTTCGATAATATTATTCCAAAGCTGTTCGGCATATTTCGCGTCGGCGTAAACTTCAAAACCGTCTTCGCCGGTGTAGCCCGTTCGGGAAATAATCGCGTCAACGCCGTCAAATTTGCCGACCGTAAAATGATAATATTTAATTTCACTCAAATTTTCATCAGTAAATTTCTGTGCGATTTCCAAAGCCTTCGGACCTTGCACGGCAATTTGGCAATAATCCGCGCTGGCATTGGTCAAAGTTATCGCTTCATCTTTTTTATGCGAAGTAATCCAATCCCAATCTTTTTCCGTCGTCGAAGCGTTAACCACTAACAAAAGTTTGTCGTGATAAAAACGATAAACGAGCAAATCATCCACAACGCCGCCTTTTTCATTGGTCAAAGCCGAATAGTGCGCTTGCCCGTCAACGAGTTTCGTCACGTCGTTGGTCGTCAAACGATTGACGAACGCAATCGCGTCTTCGCCTTCGACCCAGATTTCGCCCATATGTGAAACGTCGAAAAGTCCGGCGTTATTGCGAGTGGCGAGATGTTCGGCGATAACTCCGGCAGCATATTGAACCGGCATATCCCAACCGCCGAAATCAACCATTTTTCCGTCCGCCGCACGATGCGCGTCGTTAAGCGGAGTTTTTTTTAAGTTTTCCGTTGACATATTTTAGAAGTGTAAAGGAAAAAAACTAACACTCACAAGTTGCGAGTGTCAAAAGCGGACAGATGAGAAATATTTGTTCCGGTTATTTAAGTTTCTAATCTGGCAGAGAACGGCAGAATCGGCTTTATTTCAAAAATGCGAATAAATGCGAAAAATGGGTAAAAATCAAGTTTCCAATTTGAATTTACCCATTTTGAATGTTATTTCGTGTCGTCTTTGGATTTCTTTTTCTTGTCGTCTTTGGGCAAATCTTTCGGCACTTTTGCCGACGCTTCGATTATTTGATTGCAAAACTCAGTCGCTCCGATTATCAAACCTTTTTCCTTTTCGTCGGGCGATTGATCATAAACCGATTTTAGTTTCGGCAGGTATTTATTTGAGGCGGCGGCTAGATTTTTCATCGCATTCGGGAAAAGTTTGCCGTCCATTCGATTGTGCGCGGCAACATCGTCAATATCGTCAATCGCTTTTTGGAGAAGTTTATTGATGTCAGAAAGCAGTTCGAGCCGCGTTCCTTTCGGCATTTCGCCCCATTTTTCGGAATTTTTCTCAGCTTTTAATGTTTCATTGTTAATAATTGCAAACCGGCGGTCAATCATTTTTACCAAAACATCAATTCGCCGGTCAATTTCCTGTGCATCGCGCACTAATTCAGTTTCCGCGTCGGTCATATAATCTCGTTTTTGAGCGTTCGCCGACGACGGCAAAGCGATTGAGAAAAAAAGCAGCGCACAAAAAAAGGTAAGGATAATGTTCGATTTAATGTTTTTCATAGGTTGGAAAATTAAGTCAAAATTTCAAAAATTCGGCAATTAACTATTAGCATTTGGAACGACGGTATTTCCGAAAAAAGGTTCGACGGCTTTTGAGCGGGTTTCACGGATAAATTTTAACAATTCGCGCAAATATGATTCATATTTTACCGGCAATTCGCGCCGGATAATCTCGATTCGGGGCGGAAATGCGCGCAAACCCATTTCGTAACGCTTGAAATTACTCAAATTTTTTCTGTTGCCGCTGTTGTTTCGATAGAGAAAATCGAGCGTGTAATCCATCAAAGCGTGAAAACCACCGAGTTCTTCATACATTTTGGCAAATTCGTTTTGATCGTCGAGTGCTTCGATTTTTTTTAGTTTCAGTTCCATCAACTGCAAAGCTAAAATAGTTCGCTTTTTGACATCGGCAACGTCTTCGAGTTGCTTTTTCTCACTTTTGGAAAGGATTTTGAGCGGCGGCGGCGCGATTTCATCAACTTCTGCTTCCTGCGCGAAGGAAGTTGAAAAACAAGAAATCAAAATGAGACATCCAAAACATAAAAAATATGAATTTTTGACTTTTTCCTTTGTGTTTCGGGAATTCACTATGATTTTCCAAAGTTGCATTTTACTCATTTTTCTTTCCTTTTTTGTCTTTAATTAGTTTTTGAAGTCCCGGCAGACGGAGATTTACTTTTTCGATTTCGAGTTTGTTTTGAGTTTGGTCGGCGAGGCGCAGAAACTGCTGATAATTCGCCATCGCGTCGAGATATTCGCCTAATTGATCGTGCGTTATGCCGAGAAAATAAAAGGCAATCGCCAGATTCGGCTGTTTTTCAGTCAGCCAAACATATTCGGATTTCGCTTCGGGAAACTTTTTCAACTGAAAAAGCGCGGTCGCGTAATTGGCGCGAACTGTGTAATTGTCAGGCGCGAATTCGGCGAGTCGGCGAAAAAGAGTGGCGGCATCATCAAATCGTTTCGCCTGCACGAGCGCGGCTCCATAGCCAATCGCGTGATTTATATTGTTTGGTTCGGCTTCCGAAGCGCGGCGGCAATAATCAATCGCTTTCGGCGGATTATCGGCACGTAAAACCGTGCAGAGGCGACCGAGAATAAATACGTTTTTTGTATTTTTTTCAAGCTGTTTTTCTAAATCTAAGGCATTTGACGAATTATTCGCCAGAATTTTATCACGCAGAGCCGCAACGTCAGCCGTCGGATTTTTTATCGTATCGAGAATTTTAAACGCTTCGTCCGATTTTCCGGTTTCGACATAAATTCTGGCTTGCAGCATTTTGTTATTAAATGAATCCGGTGAAATTTCCGCAAGCGTTTTGATAATTTCCGAAGCGCGATTCGTGTCACCTTCAGATAAAGCGATTTCCGCGCGTTCGGTGAGCGCGGTCGTGTTGCGCGAATCAATTTCAATCGCATTATTTAAACTAGTTTTTGCCGCCGCCTTGTCGCCCAGATAACTTTCAAGAATGCCGCGCGAAGCCCAAACCGAAGCCGTCGGATTGGCTTTTACTGATAAAGTTTTTATTTTTTCGAGCAGTTCGCCGAGAATTTCCAGCTTGGCTTTAGAGGCGATTCGGAGTTCGGTCAAAGCGGCGAGAGCCGGAAAATTGCGTCCGTCGAGTTCGATTGCCTTTGTTAGAATTTTTTCAGCTTCCGCGAATTGATTTTTCCGCACGAGCAGCAAACCCAAATTCGCCATCGGCAAAGTCCAATCGGCGCGAAGTTCAATCGCGCGGCGAAACGCTTTTTCGGCTTCGTCGGTTTTTCCGAGCGCGTTTAATCCAACGCCTTTTTGATATTCGGCTTCGGGAAATTCGGGAATAATTTTCAGAGCTTTATCATATAAAACTATTGCCGCCTGTAAATCGCCTTTTTCGTGCGCTGCTTGTGCCTGATTAAAAATTTCAACCGGGTCTTCGGCTTCGTCATCGCCGTTTTCCTGCGCGAATGTGGCGGCGGAAAACGACAACAAAATAAAAAGAACCGTTAAAAGAACTGGACTTTTACGCTGGAAAAATTGTTGATTGAACATCCGAAAACGATTCATTTTGATAATTGTGAACTGAATAAATTTTAACATCCGAATCCCAAATCGTCTAATATTTTCCGTTTTGACAGTAGAAATTTTCAAGTTCAAACATTTGCTTTAGCCCGCAACACTAAGTTAAGATTTTTAGCTTGAACAAAGTCGGGAAATAGTAATATTTTAAGCCGTAAACTATGGCACAGGTTCAAAAAATAAAGACGGAAACGGCGAATTTGTCAGCCGAAGAAAAAGAGCTGAATTTACGACGTTTGATGCGCGAAATGCAGAAGGTGTTGGTCGCCTATTCGGGCGGTGTTGACAGCGCGTATCTGGCTTTGATCGCCGCGCAGGAACTCGGCGAAAATGCCGTCTGTTATTTGGGAATTTCGCCGAGCGTTTCACAAATTCAGCGCGAAGAAGCCGAAAAAATCGCGTCGAAATTCAAATTTAACTTTCAAACAATCCAAACCGAAGAACTCGAAAACCTCGATTATCAAGCGAATCCGACAAACCGCTGCTATTTTTGCAAAACCGAGCTTTACGGAAAACTTTCCGAAATTGCGCGAAAACAAAATATAAACTACATAATTGACGGCACAAATGCCGACGACGTGGGCGATTATCGTCCGGGCAGAGCAGCGGCTGAAGAAAATAATGTGCGAAGTCCGCTGGTTGAAATCGGACTGAGCAAAAACGAAATAAGAATTTTGAGTAAAAAACACGAGTTGCCGACGTGGGATAAACCGGCAAGCCCGTGTTTGTCTTCGCGCATCGCTTACGGGGTTCCGGTGACGATTGAAAGGCTTTCAAAAGTTGAAAAAGGCGAAGCGATTCTGCGTGGTCTGGGGTTTCGGGAATTTCGCGTTCGTCTGCACGACGAACTTGTCCGCGTCGAAATCGCGCCGCTGGAATTGGGTAAAGCGTTGAATTTGGAAATTACCGAGATACTGGCGAAAGAATTTAAGAATTTAGGTTTCCGCTACGTAACGCTTGATTTACAAGGTTACAGAAGCGGAGCGATGAATGAAATTATTAAAAGTTAAATTATAGAAATATAGTAATAAAGCAAATAATAAAATATTTTGGAGATACAATATAAAGATGGCAAATCCGATGGCAGATGAAATGCGGCGATTTAAGGGAAGCGACGAAAAGAATCCGTTCGAGGCGATGAGCGAACGCTTTGACCGTGCTGCTCAGATTTTAGGTTTAGATGCTGATTTATATGCGGTTCTGCGCGTTCCAAGCCGCGAACTGAAAGTTTATATTCCGGTCAGAATGGACACGGGACATATTCAGGTTTTTGAAGGCTACCGCGTTCAGCACAACTTCGCGCGCGGTCCGGCAAAAGGCGGAATTCGTTATGCGCCGGACGTGACTTTAGATGAAGTCAAAGCGTTATCGGCGTGGATGACGTGGAAATGCGCGGTCGTGAATGTGCCGTTCGGCGGCGCGAAAGGCGGAATCGTCTGCAATCCGATGCAAATGTCGCAGGGCGAATTGGAGCGTATGACGCGCCGTTATACTTCCGAATTATTAGATTTTATCGGACCTGATAAAGATGTTCCGGCACCGGATATGAACACCAATGAGCAAACGATGGCTTGGATAATGGACACTTATTCGATGCACGCCCGGCACACCG